>JAMFSG010000295.1 GCA_026225155.1 Verrucomicrobiota bacterium | reverse complement strand
CTGCGATTGCGATTATCGCCACGAATTATTGCGCTACCACCAAGAAACACAAAAAGCGGAAAATCTTTGGACGCGCCGGACGCGCAACGAACGCTTTGAACGCTACTGGCGTTTGATGACCGAACGCAAATTACGGCGGCAACGACTCATCTTCTATCTGTCCCGAAAAATTGAAGCCTCGGCCAGCGGCCTGAAATCATCCGCCGCACTCACCGAACATTACCACCAGTTGTTGGAACAGATGCGGACGGAGTTTGATCAGAACCATGAACTGCTCACCGAGATTTTCGCGGGGCAAGGCGCGCGGGTTATTCCGATGCGCGACGCTGATCATTTCCGGCACTACAAAACTTTTTTGAATCCGTCATTGTCCGAGCGGTTTGATTACGACCCGGTTGACGGTTTTGATCCGCAACTGTCCATTCAGGAAAATTGCTGGCACAGCGAGGGGAGCGGACAGGCCGACTTCGGTTTCTTCATGGATGGGCGCTATCATTCCATCATCGTCTTGTCGCGCTGGCCGAAGATGACTTACCCTGGAATCATCCAACGGCTCACCAGTCTGCGGTTATTGGATTACACCATCACGGTGAACCTTGAACCGCTTTCTGTTCGCAAGGAAATTCACAAAGAAGAAAAGGAACACGACCGCATTGCCGGTGACTACGCCAGCGAGAAAAAGCTTTCGCTGCTGACGGTGATGGACAAGAAGCAAAAGAAAATCTCCGCGCTGATGCAGGGACATACGTTTCCTTTCAAAGCGTTGTTTGCGATTCGGACATGGGACAAGAGCAAGGACGGATTGATTGCCAAAACGACCGTCATTAAAAATGCGATCAACGGCATGAACTCCGCGCAATATGCCGAAAGCACCTTGCCCAGCACTTCCAAGAAATTGTTTTTCCAGACGTGGCCGGGCTGGTTGTGGAGCAAATACAACGCACGGAAGCTATACGGCGAAAATCGTTACATCGCCGATATGCTGCCGATTGCGTCCACGTTCACCGGCCACTTGGACACGGCGGAAGCGATTTACGAAGGCCCGAACCAGAACTTGGTCGGCATCAAAACTTTTTCAGGTTCGGGCGGCAACGCTTCGCCACAGCACGCCGTGCTTTTAGGAATGTCCGGCGCGGGCAAGTCCGTGACGATTTGCGATTTGCTTTCGCAGACGGAAAATTATTTCGCTTACACCGTCATCATCGAAGAAGGATTGTCTTATGGCATCTACACGCAGACCGTAGAGCCGGAAGCCAAGCCGATTGTCATCCAACCGGACGGTGACATCACTATCAATTATCTCGATACGCGCGGCTTGCCGCTTTCGCCGGATCATCTGGCGTCGGCGACTGCCCTCGTCGCGCGCATGGTTGGCACGAGCCAGAGCGAGGACAAGCAGATGTTGCGGCAGGCGCAAATCGCCAAATACGTCAATCTGCTTTACGAAGATGTCTTTCAAGATTGGTCGCGTAAAAATGAAAATCAGATGATGCAAGTGGCGCGGCAGGCTTGTGCGCTGGCGCGTTATCGCAAAGAAAAGATGCCGCCGGGCGCGACGATGCTCGATGCGTATGCGGATTTCAGAGATTGGCGTAAATCAAAAGAAGATGAAGCCCGCGAATTTGAGCGGCAATTTTCCGACGGCGAGGTTTTGAGATTTCAGAAAGACCCGAACACGGTCAAAGACGTTCGCAATCTGGCGTTCGCCTATTTCAAGACCGAGGAATACCCATCGCATCGGATGTTACAGGAATTGATGTCGCTGGACGCGAGCGGCGCGGAGCGCGAACAGATCATCGAAATTTCCACGCTGCTACTGCCGTGGTGCCGGGATGGTAATTACGGCGCATTGTTTGACGGCGCAAGCAATCTATCCCTCACCGGCAAGATTGCTCATTTTGAACTTGGTTACATTCCCGACAGCGCACGCGAATTGCGCGCTGCCGCTGGTTTTCTCATCACTAACTACACGCGCAAGCACATCATCACGTTGCCGCGAGCGTTGCGGAAGCGGAACATCTTTGAAGAAGTCGCCCGCTTTCTCGATGTTCCCGGCGGTGAAGAAATTGTGAAGGAAAGTTACGCGCAGCTTCGCAAATTTAATTGCTGGAATGTGAGCATCGTTCAGCAGTATGCGCGGTTCAAAGCCTCGCGCATCCGCTCCGCCGTGTTCGGCAATTCGCGCCAGTTTTTTCTGATGCGTCAAAACGACCGCAGCGACTTGGACGACATGGCGCGTGACATTGCCATGCCCGAAATCACCAAGCACACGATCATGAATTATACGCTGCCGGATCATCAGGCCGGAGCGAAGTATTCCGCGTTCACTTATTTGCACATTGATTCTAACCGTCCAATTTGTGGCACGGCCTTTAATTATAGTTCGCCCGAAATGCTCTATTGCAGTTCGTCCAGCGGCGAACACTTCGAGAAACGCGCCAAAGAATTGAAGGGCGCGAAAAATGTCACGGAAGGGATTTTGACTTTTTCCCGCAAACCGCAACCGCTCGTCGAGGCCGTATGAAAGCACATTATCTCATTTTTATTTTTATTTT
>JAMFSG010000294.1 GCA_026225155.1 Verrucomicrobiota bacterium | reverse complement strand
CACCTTCCGCTCAAATCCATAAATTGTGGGAAGGACTCGGTTATTATACGCGCGTTCGCAATCTGCAAAAAGCGGCGCAAGTCATCGTCGAGAAACATAACGGGAAATTTCCAAAGAAGTTTGATGACGTTTTGGCGTTGCCGGGAATCGGACGTTACACCGCCGGCGCGATTTGCAGCATTGCTTTCAATCAGCCAACGCCGTTGCTGGATGGAAATGTCATCCGTGTTTTCACCCGGATTTTTGGCATCGCGGAAAATCCGAAGGAAAAAGCGACGAATGAATTGCTTTGGCAATTGGCGCAAGAGTTGGTTTCTCACGCAAAGGCGCAAGGCTCGCAAAGAAAAAATGTTCCAGCCTTTGCGGCTTTTGCGCCTTTGCGTGAAAAAAATTCGAGGACGAGGATGAGCATGAAGGACGAGGATGATTGGGCTTGTTCGCATTTGAATCAATCGCTGATGGAACTGGGCGCGCTTATCTGCACGCCGCGCAATCCGCAATGCTTGATCTGTCCGGTGAAAAAATTGTGCGTCGCATTCAAAGAAAATCGCACGGAAGAATTGCCCAATCTCGGCAAACGCGAAATCGCGACGGCGCGGCGATTTGTCGCGTTTGTGGTTGAACGCGATGGAAAATTTCTCGTGCGCCAGCGGCCAAACGGAATCGTGAACGGGCATCTGTGGGAATTCCCGAATGTGGAAATCATCCATCCCAAAACTGAAGCAGCGCTTCTGGCCAAAGATTTTTTGGGAATCGCACCAATAAAATTTGAACCGCTGTGCACGGTCAAACATTCCATCACGCGTTATCGCATCACGCTGGATGTGTTCGCGCTGGAATTAAAACAGTTTCCGAAAAAAGTTGAGGGCGTTTGGAAAACGCCGGCGCAGATGCAGTTGCTGGCGTTCACAAGCGCGCATCGGAAGATTTTAGGAACTTTGGTAGCGCGGACGAAACCTTGATCCGTCCGCTTTACTTTTGGTGATCTGGGGTTAGGGTTTGATAACCCCATGAAACTTCCTTTCGCTCTTTTTGCCATGCTCGTTTTGGCGGCGGCAGCGGAGGCGGGAAATTTACCGCCGATCCAAACGGTTTTTGTCATCGTGATGGAAAATCATAATTGGTCGGACATTCAAGGAAGTCCGTCCGCGTCCTATATTAACGGGACGCTTTTGCCGATGGCGTCGTATTGTGAACAATATTACAACCCGCCGGGCATGCATCCGAGCCTGCCGAATTATTTGTGGTTGGAAACGGGAACGAATTTCGGCATCACCGTCAACAATCCGCCGTCAATGGATCATCAATCCACCACGAATCATCTGGTGAAATTGCTGGCAAACGCGGGGATTTCGTGGCGGGCGTATCAGGAAGACATTGCGGCGGGCTATGTGCCTTTGGACGACACGAATAATTACGCCGTGCGGCACGATCCTTTTGCCTACTTCGATGATGTGACGGGCACGAATGATTACAGCAACCCTTACGGCATCGCGCATATCCGGCCCTACACCGACCTGGCCGCCGACCTGACGAACAACAACGTCGCGCGTTACAATTTCATCACGCCAAACCTGATTGATGACGGACACAATGCCGTGGCTCCCGATTATGACAGCATCCAGCAAATTGATGATTGGCTTGCGGTCCAAATCCCAGTCATCATGCAGTCATCGGCCTATTCAAACAATGGCGCGATCTTCATCACTTGGGACGAAGGCGTGGAACCAGATGCACCGGACGGACCCATCGGCATGATTGTGCTGTCACCGCTGGCACGCGGCGGCGGTTACACCAACAATATTTATTACACGCATAGTTCATGCTTGCGGACGATGCAGGAAATTTTCGGGGTGACACCTTTGCTTGGCGATGCCGCGAACGCCGCTGATTTGAGTGACTTGTTCAATCCGTTTGCCGTCCATATTGCCAGCATCAACGCGAACGGAACCATTCAGCTTTTGGTAACGGGTGCGACTGCTGGAAAAACCAACTTCGTCCAAACTTCGACGGATCTTTTGCATTGGCAAAACGTCAGCACCAATTTGAGTCCTACTACTTCATTCATGGCAAATGAAAGTTGCGCATCGAATGTGGCCGCACAATTTTATCGCGTCGAGCAGTTGCCGTAGTTTGCGGTTGATTAAAATCTCGCCAGCCCGCGCTGCTTTCTTATCATGTCCGGCCGATGATTTACTTCGATTACAACGCCACCGCGCCGGTCATGCGCGAGGCGCGCGAGGCTTGGCTGGATGTTACCGAAAAAATCGGCGGCAATCCATCGTCCATGCACCGGTTCGGTTCGCGCGCGGCGGTCGTGCTTGCGGACGCGCGGGAAAAGCTAGCGGCTTATCTTGGTTGCCAGCCGGCGGACATCATCTGGACGAGCGGCGCTACGGAAGCGAACAACATGGTGATGCATCATTTCGCCAAAAAACTTGGCGCGACGGGCGAAGTTTGGATTTCCGCGATCGAACATCCATGCGTCTTCGATTCCGCGCAACATTATTTTGGCAAGCGCGCAAAATTGATTCCCGTCACGTCCGAAGGCGTGGTGGATGTGGATTGGATCACCACGGAATTGGCGGATGCGCGTCCCGGTTTGGTTGCCGTGATGGCCGCGAATAACGAGACCGGCATCATCCAGCCGTGGCGCGAAATCCACGCGATTTGCAAGGCTTATGGCGTTCCGTTTTTCACCGATGCTGTGCAATTCATCGGCAAGATGCCGTGCACCGGTTTGGGCGAATGCGATTACATCAGCGGCGCGGCGCATAAATTCGGCGGTCCGCGCGGCGTGGGCTTTTTGAAAATTCCGCATCGCAGCCAGATCACGCCGTTGCTCTTTG
>JAMFSG010000024.1 GCA_026225155.1 Verrucomicrobiota bacterium | reverse complement strand
TCAAACAAATCGTCGAGGCGCTCGGCTGGCTGGATTTCGCCTTGCTTGCGCTGAAAACCATCGCGTTCGGATTTTTCATCGCGATCGTGACGTGTTATCACGGCCTCGCGCAACCGTTGCGATTGGAAGACGTTTCGCGCGTCGCCGTGCGCGCGGTCACGCAAGGTGTCATCGTCTGCGTGATGATTGATGCGTTGTTCATCGTGTTGTATTTATTTTCATGAGCGAAGTTTTCAATCCGGCCAGCATCGAAATGCGCGACGTCACGGTCGCCGCGATGCGCGATGCTTCGTTCGCCGTGCTGGAAGATGTGAACTGGTCGGTGCTGCCCGGCGAATTTTGGGTCATCGGCGGTCAGCAATATTCCGGCAAAAGCGATCTGCTCATGCTCGCCGCCGGCCTGATGAATCCGGTGAGCGGAACGTGCAAAATTTTTGGCTGCGAAACCGAATCGTTCGGCGAAGCGCAACTGGCCGAGCGATTGCGCGTCGGTTTTGTTTTTCAAAACGGACAATTATTCAACCGCCTGACCGTTGCGGAAAATATCGCGCTGCCGTTGCGCTATCAAAAAAATCTGACCGCAACGGAAGCATCGCGCGTCGTGGAAGTTTTGCTGGAAATTTTTGAACTGACGCCGCTCGCCAATTTGACGCCGGCCAATATCGCGGCGAACTGGCGATCCCGCGCCGCGCTTGCCCGCGCGCTCGTGCTCAAGCCGGAATTGTTGCTGGTGGACAATCCGTTGAACGGTCTCGTCGCGCGGCATGGTTTGTGGATGTTACGTTTTCTGGACCAGCTCGCGCGCGGCCACGAATGGCTGGGCGGACGGCCGATGACGATTGTGGTCACGACCGATGATTTCCGTCCGTGGCAGAATGCGCAGCGGAAATTCGCGCTGCTGCACGAGAAAAAATTTGTCCCCGTCGGTTCCTGGGCGGAAATTGAAAACACTGGGCACACGGCCGTCAAAGATTTGATGGCCACCGCGATTGAACCTCGAATCTAAAAATTTATGGCACTTCAAGATCTGACTCCGCAACTGCGCACGCGCTTGAGCCGCATGGAACGCATGGTCGGCTGGTTCGTTTTTCTGGCGACGGCGCTGCTGCTCTTTGGCTTCGGCTATTACATTTATCACACCGCCGAGAACAAAGGCTGGTTCAAGATCAAAGCGCCGTTCGTCACTTTTGTGCAAAGCTCCGCCGGCTTGAACGTCGGCGACAAGATTTACATGATGGGTTTTCCTGTCGGAAGCATCACGCTGGTGCACGCGATGCCGCCGGGCGACTTGCATAATGTCAAAGTCCAGTTTGAAGTCGTGGATCCTTACTTTCGTTACATTCGCAGCGGCGCGATCGTGAAAGTAAATTCCGGTTTGCTCAGCCAAAGACAATTGGAAATCACCCGCGTGACGAACGGCTACGCGATTTGCGTCACGCAGCCCGTTTTTGTTTTCAGCAATCTGGATGAATTGCACGAAAAAATTATTTCCGAACCGGGCGAATGGCAGTTGTCGCAGGAAGTTTTTGACGCCAATACGAATCTGCTTTTTCCAGCCTACACCTCGTTGAACGAATCCAACCTGCAAGTCATCGCGTCGATGAAACCGGATTTGGTTTACGCTTACGATAATCGGGAACATGATCGCAAAAAAATTGTGGCGTCATGGCATCCGCGAACACATCGCTACGAAAATTTCACGCCGGACTCCGATGATGCCTGGTTGAAAACCGTGGAAGCGCCGCCGGTTTCCGATCAATTACAAGCGATGGTCACGCAAGTGCAGGGCGCGTTGCCGGGAATTCTCGCGCTGACAAATAAAATCGCCGCAGTTTTGGACAACGCGAACACCACGCTTGCGAATGCCGCGTTGGCGACTTCCAATTTGAACGTGACGATTGCCGCGGCGCAACCATTGGTCACAAATTTTGCGAACATCAGCGCGCAACTTCGCGAGCCGGGCGGCATGGTCAATTGGGCGCTGGGGACAAATGGCGGCGCACAAATTGAGGGCGCATTGACAAATCTGAATTCTTTGCTCGCGCACACGGATACGAATCTGGACACGCTCGTCGTCAGCGTCGGTCAAACGTTAGACAATGTTGCTGGCATCACCGGCAATTTGCGGACGCAGGTGGAACAAAATTCCAACGTGCTTTTCAGCATCTCAAAAATGGTGATTGATTCGGACGATCTGGTGCAGGGCTTGAAGCGCCATTGGCTGTTGCGTTCGGCGTTCAAAAAGGAAAACAAGGCGGCGGATGCGGCGGCTAAAAAATAATTCCGGCACCGCAGGCTCACGCGAAATCAGTTCAAGAAAAACTTGAGCAATCCGCCCGCGCCCGTCAAAAGAGCGATGACCACCAGAGCGTCCAGCAGGTTGATGTTGATGGGCTTCGTCATTCGCTGGGCGACTGGCGAGAGCGTGATGTAATTGACGCCGCTTTTCTCGCGGGCGAAACATTCAATTTTTGCCATATTAGCACTTTCATTAGCATAAGCCGCACCAAACATTAGCCAGGCTAAATCGGCCCGTTTTCACCCAAAAATACTCAAAAACTGGTATAAAACGACTTTTGAGTGCCCGTTTTCAAGCCACTTTGCCCTTTTACGAGATTACTTGACGCTGACCCATTATCTGGTTGGCTTGTCATCAGTCAGCCCAAAAACCAATCAAAACCAGAACCTGTTATGAAAAAAATCATCTCTTCAATCATCCTTGCCGCCTCAATTTTTTCGGCGCACGCGGGCTGGTTGGATGCGCTGGGCATTGGAAGTTCCGCAACGAACGCCGCTGCTTCGGCTTCACCGGCGCTGGCGGCCTTGTCTGATACGCAGGTCGTGGACGGACTCAAAAACGCGCTCGGCAACGGACTGCAACATGCCATCACCACACTCGGCCATGACGGCGGATTCTTGACGAATCTCGAAGTGAAGATTCCATTGCCGGAAAAATTGCAGACGGTGCAAAAAGCGTTGCACGCGATGAAACAAGATAAATATTCCGACGAATTCATCGCGACAATGAACCATGCCGCCGAACAGGCCGTGCCCGCCGCCGCCGATGTTTTTGGCGACGCAGTAAAGCAGATGTCCATTGACGACGCGAAGGCGATTTTGGCCGGGCCGGACGACGCGGCCACGCAATTTTTCCGCCGCACGACACAGACAAATTTGTATGCGCGCTTCCTGCCCATCGTTCAAAAAGCCACCGCGCAAACCGGCGTGACGGCCACTTACAAAAAAATGCTGGCCCAAGTCAACAACAGCGGCAGCAGTTTGTTTGGTGGAAGTTTGGGTGGATTGGAAAATAAATACCTGGGTGCCGATACGTTGGATGTGGACGCGTATGTGACGAATCAAGCGCTCGACGGACTTTTCAAGCTGGTCGCTGATGAAGAAAAACAGATCCGCCAAAATCCGGTCGCACGGACAACGGATGTTTTGAAGCAGGTTTTCGGCGCGGTCGGAAAATGATTATTCCGGCTGGCCGAGAATTCGCCGCAAACGGTCCAGCATTTTTTGCCCCATGCGTTCATAAGGCATCAACGGACGTCCGTGCAATTTGATTTCGTCCACGGTTTCCAAAGCCATGCTGAAATCAAAATCGTGGAACGCGCGGTCGCGGCGGATGCGGCGCACCCAGCGTTTCAAATCCGTGACTTCCTCTATTTCGCCCGCGTGGCCGGGACGAAAAGAAATTTTCCAATCGTCGCGCGGTTCAAAACCGTCCAGTGATTTTTTTTCCTCAAACCACGGATCGCACAGCAGGATGCAAATGGATTTATTGGCGGCAGAACCCAGCCGGTAAAAAACAATGCGCGCTGGTGTCGCGGAAAAATGGTCGTAGGCGATCTCCAACGCGTCGGCGTCTGGCGGTGTAAATTTCGTCTGGAAACCAAAATGAAAACTGCCCGGCGTGGTGGGCGAAGGTTCGATGCACAAATTTTCCGCAAAAATCCAAAGCTGCTCCGGTGGCAAAGCGTGGCTGGCGAGGGATTTTTTCCAGGCTTCCAGCGCCGCTTCGAGCGACGGGCGGGCGAATTTTTCAGTGCTCATGCTTTGATTGAATTCTGATTGCCCTTATTACTGCCGGTTTTTGCGGAACCAATCAACAAAAAGCGGAATGCCTTTTTCGACTTTAACTTGCGGCTGGTAGCCGAGCTGCGCGCGGGCTTTGGAAATATCGGCAAACGTGATCGGCACATCGCCGGGCTGCAACGGCTGGCGGTCAATGATCGCTTTTTTGCCGAGCGCATTTTCGATGAGCGAAATCAGTTCGGACAATTTCACTGTCTGCGATTCGCCGAGATTGAAAATCTCGAAACCAAATTCTTTTTTCGTGCAGGCGATAACGCCTTCCAAAATGTCCGTGACGTAAGTGTGGTCGCGCGCCGTGCTGCCGTCGCCGAAAACGGGAATCGGTTTGCCGGCGTCAATCAGCTTCGTGAATTTGTGGATCGCGAGATCGGGTCGTTGACGCGGGCCATAAACGGTGAAAAAGCGTAATGCCGCCACATCCATTTTGTAGACGTGATGATACGTGTGACCGAGCGCTTCGCCCGCGAGCTTGCTGGCGGCATAAGGCGAAACGGCGGAAAAAATCGGGTCGCTTTCCGTGAACGGCGTTTTGGCGTTCACGCCATAAACGGACGACGACGACGCGATGGTGATTTTTTTTACGCCGGTTTTGCGCGCAGCTTCAAGGACGTTGACCGTGCCTTCGACATTGACGCGTTGGTAAAGCGCGGGTTGCTCCAAACTCGGACGCACGCCGGCGCGCGCGGCGAGATGGATGACTTGATCAAATTTGACGGATGAAAAAAATTCATTTACCGCGTCCGCATCGCACAAGTCGCCGTGAAAAAATTCAAACGGTTTGGCGAGCGCCTGGATGTCGCGGATGTTGGCGCGCTTGAATTGCGGATCGTAGAAATCGTTCAAGTCGTCGAACGCCCAGACGCTGTGGCCGTCGCGCAGGAGCCGTTCGCAAACGTGCGAGCCGATGAAGCCCGCGCCGCCGGTGACGAGAAAATTCATTTGAAAACGCTAACAATCATAAAATGAAGTGCAATTCGATTTTTACAGCCAAAGCCAATTTAATTCAATTCGAGAGGAAATTGAAAATTCTGCGTCCGGTCGGGCGTTAAGTTCATCAATAAATTCCCAAAGAGTTTTCTGAATTTGCTCATGTGAGTCATATGAAATCGCATATGGCGACTGATTAAAGAAAGTTAGCTTTTTTAAGGCTAATGATTGTATTGTGCGGAATTTGGAGAAAACTCGTGAATCCAGAGGCAGGTGAAGTTTTGAAAACAGAGGGCGTGCGGGTTGGTATTTCATGAGTTGATGCATGAAAGTATTTAGAAATTTTGCAGATACTGACAAAGGTTGGTTGTGCGAAGGAACGTAAGACTCAATAGCACCGGATATTTCTTCTACTCGTTTGCGATGCCATTTTTCATACGTGTCAGCCAGATTATTTTTGGCGGAATCCCAGACTTCTTCCATTGGGAAGTTTTTACAAAAATAATTTTCAAGCGCTTTTTTAGTATCTTTTCTGACGACCGGCTTTTTTCCTCTGCTCATAGAACCTGGATATGACATACGGGCAGTTTCTTTGGCGATGTAAGAAAGTAATTCACCTTGTTTAGTTGGTAGTCGCATGAAAGTTCAACTTGCTTTATGGCCTTAATTTCACAACCCATTCAACACATCAATCAACTGCCGCAGACGTCCGTAATCACGGCGGTTGAAATTGAAGGCGATGCGCGCGGAATCCAGATGATCGTTGTGCTCGACTTCTTCCGGCGTCGGTTTGATGTTCTGGATTTTGCCTTCGACGATGATGTCGGCGAAATCTTCGTTCATCGCGGCGAGCGCGGATTCCGTCGGCGCGTGCTTGAGGCGGATGATGAACAGCTCTTTCACGAAACGCGTGGATTGAAAATTGCGATAAAAACGGCGGATGATTTTCACCGCTTCATCTGTGCTGTCGGTGATGCGATACAAACTTAAATCGTCCGGCGAAATCAATTTATTGCGCAACAATTCCTCGCGCACATGGATGTCCCACGTTTTCCAATAAGTTCCGCCGGGTTTGTCCACGAGCACAAGCGGCATGAGCTGCGCCTTGCCGGTCTGCATGAGCGTGATCGCCTCGTAACCTTCGTCGAGCGTGCCGAAGCCGCCGGGGAACAAAACGATCGCATCCGAGTGCCGGATGAAAATTAATTTGCGCGTGAAAAAATATTTGAACGTGATGAGTTTTTTGTCCTCGGCGATGACGGGGTTCGCGCTTTGTTCCCACGGCAAACGGATGTTCACGCCGAAACTGTGTTCCGGCGTCGCGCCTTCGTGACCGGCCTGCATGATGCCCGGACCCGCACCGGTGATGACCATGAAACCGGCGTTCACAATTTTTTTGCCGAACTCGACGGCTTGTTGATATTCGATGTTTTCGGGCTTCGTCCGCGCGGAACCGAAGATGGAAACTTTACGTTTGTTTGCGTAAGGCGCGAAGAGGCGAAACGAGTAACGCAGTTCGCGGATCGCCGTCTGGATCACGCGCACGTCGCCGGTGTCTTTCACGTCCGCGAGCAATTTGAGTCCGTTTTCGATGATGTCGGCGACTTCGTGTTCGTTGTAACCGCCGCCTTTGAATTTGATGAGTTCCTGGATGCGCCGTGTCAGTTCGGGATCAGCCGGCGCTTTTTCATTCCGTTTCATGTTTGATTAAGAAGAGCAAAATAACCGTCGGAAGGCAAAAGGCAATACGCTCGTTGGAAACAAGCACGGAGAAAAATCTGCGCTAATTCCATCAAAATAATTTGGGTGCAGCGTCGTGCTGCCTGTGGCTAAATTGGCCGCGTGAAAACCATTGCCATCCTTCCCGCACTGCTTTGTTTGCTACTTTCAGCGGCTTATTCCAAGGATGCGAATCCCACGCTGCGCCGCATGCCTGATGAAGTGCTGCTGGTGGTTAACACGGACAGCCCCATTTCGCAGGCGATCGCCTATGATTACGCGGCCAAACGGAGCGTGACAAATATCCTTGGCATTCAATGTCAGGATTCCGCGATTAGCACAAAAAACGAAACCATCGCGCTGGCGGATTTCACGCGGGCGATTGAAACTCCGGTCCGCGGATATTTGGCGGCGCATACGAACATTGATTTCATCGTGCTGACCAAAGGCATCCCGATCCGCATCACGGGTTCGGACATGGGCAGTTGCGATCAGAACAGCCGCGAACCAAAAAATATTCGCGGGCATCCTTCGGTGGACAGTTTTTTAGCGGCACTGGATTATATGAATTTTCCCAGCACGCTGAAAATTGACATCGCCGGCTCCGGTGCCATCGGTTGCGCCTACTCGAACCATTATTGGAATGCGACCGAACCGTTTTCGCACGCGAAATTCGGCGGCTACTTGGTCACGCGGCTGGATGGTTACACGGAAGCGGATGCCAAATCGCTCGTGACGCGCGCGCTGGCGGCGGAAAAAAATATCGCGCAGATTTTGACGCAGGGAAAAGTGTTGCTGGACGTGGAGCCGGCTTTTGGCCTGGGCGACAAAGCGACGCAGCCCGGCCCAATTGCGAGCACGAACATTTTGGCAGAATCGGCGTGGAGTGAATTCAACGCGGACATGCGTCACGCGAATGACATTTTAGCAAGCCGCGGCATTCCGGTCGAATTGGATTTGACGGAAAAATTCATCGGCAGCCGTTCCAACCTGCTCGGTTATTTTTCGTGGGGCAGCAACGACGAACGTTCCTGGGAGAGCAATGATTTTTATTCCACGAACGCATATCTCTCCCTTTATTTCGCGCCGGGCGCGGTGTCGGACACGGCGGTTTCAACGAGCGCGCGAACTTTTCTGCCGACCACCGGTGGACAATCGCTGATGACCGATTTAATCGCCCACGGTTTGACCGGCGCGAAAGGTTACACCGACGAGCCGCTCTTGCAGGGCATCGCCTCGCCGACAATTGTTTTTGACCGCTACACTGCCGGCTATACGCTCGCGGAAAGTTTCTACGCCGCCTCGCATTTTGTCGGCTGGGAAGACGTGATTATAGGCGACCCGCTGTGCTGCCCGTATTTTGGAAGAATGGAAACGCTTGCACCGAAACCGTGACGCGTGCTTGCGGTTCAGACTTCATCTGTGGCTAAATTGGCCGCGTGAAAATCATCGGCATCATTCCCGCGCGCTTTGCTTCGACGCGGTTTCCCGGCAAACCACTCGCGCTCATCGCGGGCAAACCGCTCATCCAGCACGTCATCGAGCAATGCCAGTTGGCGAAATCACTTTCGGAAATAAT
>JAMFSG010000293.1 GCA_026225155.1 Verrucomicrobiota bacterium | reverse complement strand
CTGACCGGGCGGCTGTCATAAACACTGTTCGTATTGGCAAACGTATTCGGCGTCAGTTGGCGCAGTTCGCCAAAAGTGATCTTCACCGCGCCAAAGGCAAGCTGCGCGACGATGGTTTCCACCGGCAAGAAAACCACTTTTCCTTCCGAAGGCGCAGAGATCATTTTCGCCTTCAAATCCATCGGCAGGGTATTAAGGATGATGGCGAGCGGAATTTCCAACAATTCACCATTTGGCGGCGCGGGCGGCGGCGTGGTGGACGAAACAGATTTTGGCGCGGGTGCGCTGGCGGCTTTGGGAACGGCGACCGGCGGGGCCACCGGACGTTGCGCCATCGTGGGCGGACGGACTGGCGCGGGCGCAAGTTTGGGCGGCGGCGTGGAATCACTGCCTTGGCCGAACAGGCTGCGGAACAATCCCGTAAATTTTGATTTCATGTGAATGGCCATGATTTATATGCCGGCAGTCCGGCGACGACACGATTAAGCAATATCCGCGCCAGCGCCTGACAAGCGGGTTTGACCGGGTAAAATTGTCCTGCGGTTGGACTGACGGTGATGAATTTGTCCCATTTACAATCCAAAAGTGAGGCAGACGGCAATTTTATATTCGGGCGGCTGATTATCAATTGCCGGGGCATTTCATGAATTCCATTTTAATGATTTCCCCGCGGGCACGATTAAATCCGGCTATTGTCACGAAGTGGGAACGCGGCTTGCTTACGAAAACTGGAAGTTGCTCTAATGCTGGAGTGAGTCGGCAGGCGGCGGCCAGAAAATCAAAATGGAAAATCGCTATAAAATATTATTGCTGGACGATGACAACGATTGGTTGGCGTTGTGCCGCGACTTGCTGACCACGACGCTGCCCAGCAAGCCGGAAGTCCTCACCGCCAACAACGCCCGCCGCGCGCTGGCATTATTGGAAACCGAGCAAATCCGCCTTTTGGTCTGCGATCTGAAGATGCCGCGCATTGATGGTTTGCAGATGCTCGCGATCGTCCGCCGCCGCTTTCCCGAATTGCGCACCATTACTTTAAGTGCGCTCGAAGACGAAGAATTTCGTTCCCGCGCCTACGCGCTTGGCGTTGACCTGTTCTGGCTCAAGCCCGAAATGCAGCGCAACCCAAAATTGTTCACCGAGTGTCTCGAATCGTTGCTCGGCCGTGACAGTGTCTTGGGTTTTCGCGGCATCCAAAGCAAAAGTCTCATGGACATCATCCAGATGGAATGTCTTTCGCGCAGTTCAACCGTCCTGCGCATCACCCGCGGGCCGCTGGTGGCAAAATTATGGTTGCAGGATGGTGAATTGATTGATGCCGAAACCGACGGCGCGCGCGGCGAAGTGGCTTTTCAACGTCTGCTCGCCTGGAAAGCCGGCACCTTTGAAAATCTGCCGCCCGAACCCGACCGTTCGCGCACCATCATGAAATCGGTGAACGCATTGCTGCTCGAATCCGCGCAGACATTGGATGAAAACGCCGGCGTGTTGCATGAGCCGGATGCCATCGAAGCGCGCAGTCACAAGAAAATGATCTGGAAATTATCCCAGCTCACCCGCGAAGGCGCGGAATTTGTCATCGCCGTGCCGGTTGACGGCCAGGGCGAACCCGAAGCCGTCGGCACGCAAAGCGTCGCCTCGCTCACGCATTGGACGCAACGCGCCAATGACATCGCACTCCGCCTCGGCGAACGGCTCGGTGCCGGGCCGCTTCTGCACATGGCCGGACAAAATGTGGAACGTCAGGTGCTATTGTTGGCGCGCGGCGACCGCGCATTTCTGGTCGGCTGGTCGGCCGATGCCAGCGGCAATCTGGCGGAAAAAAGTCGAAAACTCGTAGCATCATGGGACGCATAAAAAACAAATTGAACGAATGGTTTGGCGGACCCGCCGCCGCCATCCAGCAACTGCCCACCGGTTCCATCACCGTGGACCGCCATGGCAGCATTGTCACTTCCACCGTGTCCTCCGTGTTTCCCAAAAAGGTTTTGCACGAAATCAGCAGTGACGTGCTGGAACTGTTTCGCGAAGCCCGCGCCGCGCAAATGCCGCTCGCCGAAGTCAGCCTGCATTTTGGCAGTCTGCGCATCACCGCCCGCGAATTGCGCGGTGGCGCGATCATCTTTTTATTCCCCCAAACCGCCCTCATGCCGACACCCCAATCTTCACGTTTATGACGCCAAAGGACATCAACCAACTCGTCACCCAGATCGAGACCCACATCGAATGCTGGAAACAGTTCAACCATTTCATCACCATCGCCCGCGCGAAAAAATTCGGCGCGCCGGACGAAAGCCATTTCCTCGAGATCAAAAGCATCATCGTGCAGGAATTGGAATTGATCTACGCCTCCGTCGAAGCCGCCTCGCCCACGCGCGAAGAGATCCACGCGCTCATCGGCAACGCCCCGTCGCTCCGCTTTTTGGGCGACATGAGCGAAGGCGCGCTGCGCAGCCTCGAAACCCAATGGCACAAAGTTTATATCGGCTGGCACGCCATCCTCGGCCAGCTCAAAGTCAAGCAACGCACGACCGAAACCAAAACTTTCTGGGGCGGGAAGAAATGAAGTTTAGTCAGTGAAAACACAGACAGTTGTATAATTTGATATTGGGCAACTAAATCTGCCGCAATGAATAATGAAATATCCGTCACAAATCTGCCTGTTGGCTATCATCTTATTTGTCACATTTTTTTTCGGTTGCTCCAAAAGTGACAAGGTTTATTTGGTGTCAAAAGACGATGCTGAAATGAATGAGGCAATTGCCAAGGCGCGTGAAACGTTGCCGCAGTTTTGGCAGTCATTTAAGCATCCTCAGATTGGAGAGTATGGTTTTTCGTTGAAGGTTAAAATTACTGACAAAAATGAGGTTGAACACTTTTGGGTTGTAGATATTCAACAGAAAGATGGTGAATTATATGGGACGATTAATAACGATCCCGAAAAAGTCCGGAGTGTAAAAATTGGGGACCGCATTCAAATTCCCACACAAGATATTAGCGATTGGACATATTTACGTAATCATAAAATGGTGGGCAACTATACACTTCGTCTCCTAGTTAAAAGAATGTCACCAGACGAAGCTGAAAAATGTAAGCTAATACTGGAGAATCCATGATTAAGTTGCCTAACAACTGGCCCGCGCCATCGTTCTTCTGATTGTGATTTCAAAAATTTCCAGTCAAACTGCGCCGCCATGTTGAACTATTTTCAAATCCTGATCCTTGCCTTGATCCAAGGCTTCTGCGAATTGCTGCCCGTTTCCAGTTCCGCGCACGTCATCGCCGCCGCCAAACTCATGGGCGTCAAAGATATGTCGAGTCCTGAGATGGTCATGCTCCTCATCATGCTGCACACCGGCACGATGTTCGCCGTCATCGTCTATTTTTGGAGCCGTTGGAAACGCGATTATTTTTCCGCCACCGGAAAACTCCGTTGGTTCATCTTGCAAATCATTTTGGCCACCGTCTGCACCGGCATTGTGGGCCTCGGATTAAAATTGGTGATCGAGAAAATTTTCATGCGTCACGTCGAACACGCGGAGATTGAAAACCTGTTCAACAATTTGCCGCTCATCGCCGGCGCGCTGGCCGCCGTCGGGATTTTGATTATTTATGCCGGTCTGCGCGAAGACAAAACGCCGCGCCACCCGGAAGTTCAACCTTCACACTCTATTTGGATCGGCATCGTGCAGGGAATTTGCCTGCCGTTCCGCGGCTTCTCGCGTTCCGGCGCAACGATTTCCACCGGCCTGTTGTTCGGTTTGCCAAAACAAAAATTGGAAGAATTTAGCTTTGCGCTCGCCGTTGTTTTAACGCCGGTCGTCATCGCGCAAGAAGCTCATCGCCTGATCAAAGCCCACGCCTTGAGCGGTCAAGATTCCGTGCTGCATCTGTTGAAACCGGGATTGATCGGCATGGTTTTAAGTTTCATCGCCGGACTGCTCGCATTGAAATTATTGTCGCGCTGGCTTGAAGGTGGCCGCTGGAAATTTTTCGGCTTCTATTGTCTCGCCGCCGCCGTGGGAGTTTTGGCGATCAATTATTACGTCAAATAATTTGGCAAGGACGCCGTGTCGGCGTCCCAAAATTGTAGCTTGCAAAAAAAATTAAGGACGGCGACACGCCGTCTCTCCCAAAAATAAATTAAAAATTATTTCGCCGCCGGATCAGGAATGAAAATTTTCTTCCCGACGTAAAGCTTGTTCGCGTCCAAGCCCGGATTCGCCGCCAAAATATCCTTCGTCGTCACTTTCACGCCCTGCGCGCGATACGCCTTCGCGATCGCGGCCAAAGTATCGCCCGCCGCAATCGTATAAGGATGACCGTTTTGCGGACCCGCCGCCGGGGCGGGCGTTGCGCCATTATCGCCATCAGTTGTGGCCGCGACTGGAGTTGAGCGGTGGCTCGGTTTGGTGGCGGTGATCTGGCCGAGTTTTTCGATCTGCTCCAAAATCAACTTCTTATCGTCCTGCCGTTTCTGGTCGATTTCCTGCACTTGCGTCGCGAGTTTTTTCAAGTCGTCCACGCTCGCACTATTGTTCACGACGGGCTGGTTCAACTTGTCGCCGAGATCGGCGATCTCTTTTTCCATCGCGTCGAGCCGTTTATTTTGCTGCGCCTGCGCGTCGAGCAAATCCTGGATCTGCCCGCTCAATTTATCAATCTGTTGCTGCGTCGCCGTTTCCTGCGCGCGCCCGAGCGAAGCGGTCAAAGCGAAAATAAACAGCCAAAGTGAAATCTTTCTCATGCGCCGAAAATAAACTGCCGCGCGACGGCGTCAATTATTTTAACCACGGATGGAGATCAACAAACACGGATAAGGGAAAATGATTTGACGTGAATTTCGCCATTTTTCGCGGCTTAATTCGGTTTGATTGGTGGGGCGAGCGTCTCCGCGAGTTGAGGCAATCAAACTTCCATGCCACGTTCGGCTCGCGAGGCCACTCGCCCCACCGGTCTTAGTTTCAATCCGTGTTTAACCGTGTCCATCCGTGGTTGGTTTTTTCACGCCAGCTTTCCGTATTTCCGAATCTCCGGCCAAACCCACGCGACCACGATCACCACCAAAATCGTCCCGACCCCGCCGACCACCGTGGACACAATCGCACCCGTCGCATGCGGAGTGCCCAAAACCGTTGGCCTTGTAAAAATGTAGGCGACCATGCCGGAACGAAAGCCGCCGAGTTCGTTCGACGTGCCGATGAACAGGCTGTTCACCGCTGAAACGCGTCCGCGCTTTTCGTCCGGCGTCAAAATCTGCACGAGTGTCTGCCGCACAACGACGCTGATGTTGTCCACAAAACCCGCCAGCGCGAGCATCCCAAACGCGAACCAAAACCAAAATCCGTTCGGCAGATTGAACCAGCGGCCAAAACAATTTTGGTTCGCGAGCCCAAAAAGAATCGTGGCCACGCCGAAAGTCGCCACGGCCCAAAGCATCGTTTTACCGGCTTTTTGCATCATCGGACGATGCGCGAGAATGAAAACGCAAACGACCGCGCCGACGGCCATCGCATTGCGCAGCCAGCTCAAACCGCTCGTGCCGGCGTGATAAATGTCATCCGCAAACATCGGCAAAATCGTCACAGCGCCGCCGAGCAGAACGGCGAACAAATCCAGCGTGATGATGCCGAGAATGATTTTGTTGTCGTATACGAAACGAAATCCTTCGATCAAACTGCGGACGGAAACTGGTTCCGCCGCTTTGGCTTTGTGATGATATTTGATCGGCAACACAAGCAGAAAACAGACAAGCGACGCGAGCGCGTTCAACGCATAAACCGACCACGCGGTTTTGTGTTCCTCAGCGTGCGGCGTCAACGCGATGACTGCGCCGAAAATCACCGGCCCGATGACGGATGAAAATTGAAACGCGCCGCTGTTGAACGTGACGGCGCGCGCCAGTTCTTTGCGCGAAACCAAAGCGGTCACAAACGCCGCGCTCGCCGGCCAAAGAAAAGTTCGCGCCGCGCCAAGCACCATCAGGCAGATATAAATCCAGATGACTGGCCATTGGAACAGCGAACAGAATGTCAGCCCAAGACTCGCGAACATCACAAGCAGCAAGGTGACGAGAATAATTTTTTTGCGGCTGAATGTGTCGGCAAAATGACCGGCGGGAATCGTCGAAAGAATCATCGGCACCATCAATGAAAGACCG
>JAMFSG010000292.1 GCA_026225155.1 Verrucomicrobiota bacterium | reverse complement strand
CGGTGACGAAATTGTCAATGCCGATGACTTTATGCCCGCGCGCCAAAAGCAGATCAGTGAGATGCGAGCCGAGAAAGCCGGCGGCGCCGGTAACGACGGAGGTGGGTTGTTTATTTTTCATTTCCGAAGTTAAGGAGCTTATTGAAACCGCGGGCGGATTCAATGTTAAACGGTTTCACTTCGCACCGGAGCCGATGAAAACGACGGGAATGGTGCGCAGAAGAATCATCAGGTCAAGCCAGATGGACCAGTTGTCAATGTATTCGAGATCGAGCCGGACCCATTCTTTGAAATCGGAAATTTTATTGCGCCCGCTGACTTGCCACAAACAGGTGAGGCCGGGTTTGACGCTCAAACGGCGGCGATGGGCGACATCGTTGAAACGTTTGACTTCGTCCACCGGCAGCGGGCGCGGGCCGACGAGGCTCATTTCGCCGCGCAGGATGTTGAACAGTTGCGGCAGTTCATCGAGGCTGAATTTGCGGAGCCATTTGCCAATGGGCGTGACGCGCGGGTCGTTGGTGACTTTGAAAACCGGGCCGGACATCTCGTTCATCGCGGCGAGTTCATGTTTGAGCTGCTCGGCATTGGAAGTCATGGTGCGGAATTTGAAAATGTTGAACGGTGTGCCATTGATTCCGGAACGTTGTTGCCGGAAAAAAACCGGGCCGGGCGAAGTGAATTTGACGAGCAACGCGATGATGGGCAGGACGGGAATCACGGTCAAAACAACGAGCATCACGAACGCGCCAAAAAAATCGAGTATGGTTTTGGCCAGCATCTGCCATGACGCTTCGGGCGTGCTGCGGAAGACGATCAGCGGATGGCCGAACATTTCATCGAAACTGGCGTGGGCGATCTGGGTCGCAAAAAAATCCGCGACGAGCCACGCCTCGACACCTTCGATTTCACAAATCTGGATGACGTTCTCCACGCGCTCGATCTGCGTGTGCCGCGCGCTGACGAGCACGCCGCTGACGGAATGTTCGTGCAGCAGTTCGATGAGATGTTTCGGCGGGGCTTCGGCAAGGTTGAATTCGGCAATGATCTCGAAGTTTTCGGCGGCGCGGCTTTGCAACATTTTCCGCAAGCGGGCAGTTTCCCACGGCGTGCCGGCGACGATGATGCGACGTTTGTATTGCGCTTTGGCGAGGCGGCTGCTCAACACCAGCCGGATCACCTCTTCCTTGGCCCACACCAGGCTAAAACCAACGACGCCAAAAAGCGTCATTGCGCCGCGCGGCACGACCAACCCGAAAATATAAACGATCAGCACCAACCCGATGGTCGCGATGAAACAACCTTTGAGCAGCGACCAGAGCATAATGGAACGCGAACCAAGAAGAGTGCGGTTGTAAAAACCTTGCGATTCCAGAACCAGTGGCGCGCCGGGAAAAATCACCAGATAAAGCCAGACAATCTTGTTGAAATCAGTGTCAGCGACCATGACCGCATCCATTCCGAACAGGTGCGAAAAAAACTGGTCGCCGCGCAGGGCAAACGCGAGCCAGTAAGCTGCGGCAAACACGCACGCATCTGTGAGTTGATGCACTTGCGTCCGAAAGCGATGGTCACGTTGCAACATGGCGGTTTAACCGGTTTTCAAACAAAAACAAACAATCGGTTTGGATCTAATTTATCGAATCCGTCCTCGGCACCAGTTGAAATTCCGGCACCGTCGTGGCGATCAATTTTTTCATCCGGTCCAGCGTTGCCGTTTCCTGCCCCAGCAGGCAAGGCGAAAAATAGGAGACATAAGCCCAGCGTTCAAGGATGCCATGCAACAGCAGATCGCGCGGCACCAGCCACGCCATCCATCGCCATGAGTTGGCCGTGTAATGGTTTGCGTCCACAAACCAATAAAGATAGATGCCGCTGATCGTTTGCGATCTGCCTTGCGCATCCGTGATGACTTTCGTGCCGACAACTTTGTTGACCGGCAAATCATACGCGAACGGCCGGTTCATGGGAATTTGCTCCACGCGCGTCAAAGAATTATCCAGCGCCCAGCCCTGGCCGGTCATGCAAATCTGCGGTTTGTGGATGCTGGAACGGTCGGCCCCCATCAGCACGACGCTCAATTCCGACTGAAAACCGTCGCCGGACTGATAAGCCCGCACGCGAAAACTGGTGTCGCTTGGCAAGACTTGCAAAACGGTTTCCACGTTAGTCAAAATTTCCGAAGTGAAACCGGGCACAGTTTCCGGCAGCAATACTTCCAGATTTTTGCTGTCCGGCATTGGACGCGTCTTTACGCCCGGTTCGCCCAGCCGCTGATGCGCCTTCATGTGCAGAAGCAAAAATGCCGTGCCTGCAATCAGGAGCAGCAACAATCCGCCCAGAATTTTTTGGCAAGTTTTCATGCGCGGGCAATTTTGGGTGCAGGCTGGGTTGGCGGCTCGCTTTTTTCCAACCAACGCGCGATGAAGAAAACACAAAGGATTGCCACTGCGAATGTGACAAAACCCGCATCGGTTTCAACGGCTTTGCCCCAGTCTTGTCCAAACAGTTCCGCCACGGCGATCGTGAAACACAGCCGCGCCACATTGCCTAAAATCGCCAGCGGGAAGGCAGACAACGTCATCACCGCGCGTTTCCACGGAGTTTTGAAAGCGATAAAACCATAAATCGTCGTCAACGCCAGCAACGCCACGAGGCTGCGGATGCCGCTGCACGCTGCCGCGACTTCGTAGGCGAAAGTGTGTTGCGCATCATAAAGTTGCGTGCCGTCGCGGATCAAATCCGGCGCGAGGCCGAGGTGCGCGATGATGGAAACGATCCACGATACCATCAACCGCATGCGCAACGTCAGCCAGTCCGCCGTGTCGCTGGCCGGAATAGAAAATACGAGCAGGAAAAATGGAAAGAAACTCGTCTTCAACCAATTTTTGCCCCAGGCCAGACCGGTCAAGCTGTAAAGGCCCAGCAGAAAAGCGATTACCGATCCTTTCGGCTGCTGCGCGATAAAACTAACCAAGTGGCCAAACAACGCGATGACAAATAAAATGGCCGCCGGCCACCAAAACTTCAACGGACGCGCGACCAGTTCCTTGCGTTTCCACCAAAACAAAGTCAGCACCACAAATGGAAGCAGCAGGCCATATTGTTCCTCGGCGATGGGCGAAGTATAGCTATCAAACATCCACGCAAACAACGATGCCGAATGAACGTAGCCGAAAGTTGCATTGCCCAAAAAAGCAAACAGCAGCACCCACGCCGCGGCCAGCGTGAAAAAAAACAGCTTGTTCGGCAGCAACTGCCATTCATCTTTGCAGCGATAAGCCAGCACCCCCACGGCGGCGATGATCGCCGCGCCAAAGATTTCCACCGGCCAGCTTGCGCCGCGAAATTTGGCATCGGTATAATAATAGGCGACCGCCAACAGTGCCAAAAAAGCGATTTCATGCGGCCACAAGATTCCGCCAATCGGTGGCTGTTTGGTTGTCTCGTTCGTGGTCACAGTTCGCAAATTTGCAGTATTGAGATAGCGGAATGACGAAAATTACTCAAACAAATTCGCGGCGCATCACGGCAATGGATATTTTTTCAGAAGCAGCAATTGCGCGGAAAATTTCAGGATAAACAATGGATTATTGCGGAAATAACGCTTCGCCAGCCGGCGCGGTTCGCTGCACAGGCGATAAAACCATTCCAATCCGCTACGCTGCATCCAGCGCGGCGCCTGTTTGACGCGGCCGCTGTGAAAATCAAACGCCGCGCCAACGCCGACCATCAGCGTCACGTCCAGTTTCAGCAAATATTCCGCCATGAATTTCTCCTGTTTCGGCGTGCTCAAGCCGACCCACAAAATGTCCGGCTGCGCCGCGCGGATTTGTTCCGCCAGTTTTTTTTCTTCATCAGAATTCAACGGGCGAAATGGCGGCGTGAAAGTGCCGACGATTTCGAGCTTCGGAAATTTTGCCTTCAATTTTTGCGCGAGCAATTCGGCTACGCCGTCCGCGCCGCCGTAAAAAAAATGTTTGCAACCGGATTTTTCACTCCACGCACAGACATCCAGCATCAAATCCGGTCCGTAAACGCGGCGCATTCCACGATGACCGTTCAATTTTCCCGCCCACACCATCGGCATTCCGTCCGGCGTGCAGAGAAAAGCATCGTTCAAAATGCTTTTGAAATTTGCGTCGTCCTGCGCCTCCATCACGCCATGCACGCCGGTCACGCAGATGTAGCCTTTGCGGCGCATTTTCACCGCCTCAACGATGGCTGCCAGCGCGCTTTGCAGATTCAAAACGCTGATGCCGACGCCGAGGACATTGACCTTCTGGATGGCCATAAAAATTCGCAAAAGCATAACGATGAAAAATCAAAAGACCAGCCAGACCGGACTTGGCCGCACAATAAAATCTTTATTCCGCCGCGCGTTTCACCCAAGCTGAATCGGCAGCTGCCACCAAATCATGTCTGCGTCCGCCAAACCAAAATTGCTCGTCGTGGAATTGTGGGGCGTGGGCGACCTCGCCATCGCGACGCCGTTTTTGTCGGCGGCGGCAAAAAAATTCGACGTCACGCTGCTCGCCAAGGCGTCCGCGTTTGAGATGCAAAAACGCTTCTGGCCGGAAGTTAAAGTGGTTCCCTTCATCGCGCCGTGGACGGCTTTTCGTGGCAAATATCATTTCTGGAATTGGAACTGGCACGAGCTTTTTGATTTGCGAAAAAAACTGCGCGCCGAACATTTTGATTTCGGTTTGTCCGCGCGTCCCGATCCGCGCGATCATCCTTTGCTGAAATTTCTCGGCGTAAAAAACCGCCTGGGTTTTCCAAGCAAAGGCAGCGGCATTTTTTTGACGAACCGATTGGCCGCGCCGGAACCCACCGCGCATCGCTACGAATTTTGGCGCGTTGCCGACCACGCTTTGGGACTGGAATTGCCCGCGCGCGAAAATTTTATTTTGCCGCCGCGAACCGGCCGGCAAACGGTGGTGGTTCACAGCGGCGCGCGTTTGCCGGCGCGCATCTGGCCGTTGGAATATTATAAACTGCTTGTGCGCAATTTGCGCGAAGCCGGCCATGCCGTCCAAGTTGTTTGCGATCCCGACCAGCAAAATCAGTGGCAACAATTCGGCGAAACCGCTGTCGCCAGCCCGCGCACACTCGCGGAATTATTTTCCCAATTTGACCGCGCCGCCGTTTTCATCGGCAACTGTTCCGGTCCCGGCCATCTCGCGGCGATCAGCGGCGTGCCGACGTTCACCTTTTTCGGCCCGTCGCTGCCCGAATGGTTTTTGCCGCTGCATCCGCAGGCGGAATTTCTCGAAGACAAAAGCTGCGTTTACAAACCGTGCAAAGATTACTGCCATTTTTCCTCGCCGCGCTGCCTGGAAAACATCGCCGTTGAAAATGCCTGGCCGCACGTCAAAGCTTTCGTGCAAAAACATCTCGCCGCTCATCGGCAAGTTTGTTGAAAATTCTGCAACATTTTTAATTGGGTAGGACGGCGCGCTGCGCCGTCCGCGCCGGGTTGCGGCGCAACAGATGGGCAAAACGTTCACGCCACCACACCCGCTTCCGTCGCCTGACGCTTCGCTCGGCGACGGGGACATCGCAACGCGATGTCCCTACCCACTCAAATTACGACCCTTCCGAAAACCCAGATTGAATCCTGCCAGATTCATCAGGCTTCCAAGCGTGTGACTTTTCCACGGCCGATTGTTCGATTTCATTTTGAAGCTGATAAAAGCAACCATTGGGTTATTCACCTTCCACAGTTGAAATCCGGCCACAAATGTGAAACATTCCCGCAGCTCGGCCATCACATCCTCGAAAGCTGATGTGATTGCCGGGTCTTTTTATCGCTGTGCGAACGCTTTATAACATATTATTCCTTTTTTCCTTCGTGCTGGCCTCGCCGTATTATTTTTGGCGCATGGTCCGGCGCGGAAACTGGCAACAGGATTTTGGCCAGCGTTTTGCGAATTATGATGCCGCCATCAAACAGGCGCTGACAAACCGCCACGTCATCTGGCTGCACGCGGTGAGCGTGGGCGAAGTCGGCCTGTGCACGCAACTGATCCGCGCGCTGGAGCCGCGCGTGCCGAATGCAAAAATCGTGGTCTCGTGCACGACGACGACGGGGATGCACGAATATCGCCGCCGCCTCCCGACGCGTATCACGAAAATTTATTATCCGATTGACCGGCGCAAATACGTCCGCCGCGCGCTCGCGACAATCAATCCTGAAGCCATCGTTTTGCTTGAGGCGGAAATCTGGCCGAATTTTTTGTGGCGCGCGAGCGACCTGAAAATCCCGCTGTTCCTCGCCAACGCGCGGTTGTCCAACCGCTCGTTTCCGCGTTACAAGGCATTCGGCTGGCTGTTCCGAAAACTGTTCGCGGCGTTTGAAGGCGTCGGCTGCCAGAATGAAGAAGATGCACAGCGGTTGCGCGCCGTTGGCTGCCGCGAAAATGCCGTGCAAGTGGTCGGCAATTTGAAATTCGACGCGGCAAAATTGTCGGAGCGGCGGCATCTGGACGTGCGCGGTTTGCTGCGGCAGATTGGCGTGCCGGACGATGCGTTGATTTTGGTCGCTGGCAGCACGCACGACGGCGAGGAAATTTTATTGGCGGAAATGGCGGCGCGGTTGCGGAAAAAATTTCCGAAACTGTTTTTGATCATTGTGCCGCGCCATTTTGAGCGCACCAAAAATATCACGCCGCAATTGCGTTCGCATAATATCCGGTTTATTTGCCGCAACGAAATCATTCCCGGCACGCAGCTTCGTCCGGGCGAAGTGGATTGTCTGCTGGTCAACACGACGGGCGAGCTGATGTTTTTTTACGAGCACGCGGATCTGGTTTTTGTCGGCAAAAGTCTGACGGCGAACGGTGGGCAAAATCCGATCGAGCCGGCGGCGCTGGGCAAGCCGGTGGTGTTCGGGCCGAATATGCAGAATTTCACGGACATCGTCCGCATTTTGCTGAAGCACAATGCGGCGGTGCAGGTAAATAATGCCGAGGAATTGGAACGCGTTTTCGGCCAATTGCTGGACGATCCGGCACGGCGCGCGGAATTCGGCAAACAAGCTTTGGCGGCGGTCGCGGAAAATCTGGGCGCGGTGGAACGCACGGTGGAAATGTTGCTGCCGCAGTTGCAGGCGCGCGGGATTTTTGTCGCGCCAAAAAAAGGAAGTGAAGCTTGACGTTGGCGTCGCGGCTTTTCATATTCGCATCCGCTGGAAATATCGGGCACGACGCGAGGCGCAATTATGGCAAATTTGAAATCCCGCAAAACTGAAACGACCCGCGCGGTCGAAGCGCCAAAGCCGCGCGCCGCCGCCAGCGCCACGGATCTCGCCGCCGCCTTCACCGAAAAAATCAAGGAACTCGTCCGCGTCGGCAAAGAACAGGGACAGTTGACTTTTGACGACGTCAACGAAGTGTTGACGGAGGAATTTTCCACGCCCGCGTATTTGGACCAGGTTTTGGCGAAGCTGCGCGAACTGGAAATTGAGGTCGTGGATGCCGCGGATGTAGATGTCGTCAAACCGGTGGACAAGGAAGAAGAAGAGGAGGACAACCGCAACACGGACGCGCTCGACGATCCGGTGCGGATGTATCTTAAACAGATGGGCGCGGTGGCGTTGCTGACGCGCGAGCAGGAAGTGGAGATTTCCAAACGCATCGAGGCGGCGGAATTGGAACTGGGCAAAATCATCTGCCGTTTTGGTTTTGCCGCGAAGGAACACATCGCCGTCGCGGAAAAATTATTGGCCGAACCGCCGCGCGAACGTTTTGACCGTGTGGTGCTGGAAAAAAAAGTGGAAGAACGCGAGGCGCATACGCGCGCGTTGCACCGGCTCGTCACGCACGCGCGCGAACTCGATCTGGAAGTGGATCTGCATTTCATCCGCTGGCGCGATGCGCATCAAAATGCGAAACGCAACCGCGAGCATGATGAGTTTGAGCGGCTCGACCAAAAGTTACAGGCGCTGTTCCCGAAATTTTTCTTCAAGCAAAAGGTCATCGAGGAAATGGTTTTTGTCGCGGAAAATATCCACGACAAATTGCAATACAGTTTGCAGGCGCTCGCCGAAGCGCAACTGCAACGCGAATCCAGCGCGCAAAAACATCTGGTCGAGGCCGAGAACCAAAAAATCCGCGCGCTCGAGGAGTTTGTGCGGATGCCCTCTGAAGATTTTCTGGTCGCCTTCGACCGGTTGCGCGACGCCTCGACGCACGCCATCCAGGCCAAGACGGAAATGGTCGAGGCGAATTTGCGGCTCGTGATTTCCATCGCCAAAAAATATACGAACCGCGGGATGTCGTTTCTTGATCTGATCCAGGAAGGCAATATCGGTTTGATGAAGGCCGTGGAAAAATTTGAATACAAGCGCGGCTACAAATTTTCGACTTATTCAACTTGGTGGATCCGCCAAGCCATCACGCGCAGCATCGCGGATCAGGCACGCACGATCCGCATTCCCGTGCACATGATCGAAGTCATCAACAAATTGATGCGCGCGCAGAAAAAATTGTTGCAGGAACTTGGCCGCGAAGCGCAGCCGGAAGAAATCGCCGACGAAATGCTGATGCCCGTGGATCGCATCCGCGGCATTTTGAAAATGGCGCAGCAGCCGGTGTCGTTGCAATCGCCGGTCGGCGACGGTGACGAGGCGAGCTTCGGCGATTTCATCGAAGACAAGGCGGCGGAAAATCCGCTCGACCTCACCAGTTTCAGTTTGCTCAAAGATCGCATCGGCGACGTGCTCGGCAGTTTGAACGAACGCGAACGGCAGGTTTTGGAACTGCGTTTCGGCATCGGCGACGGCAATGCGCGGACGCTCGAAGAAGTCGGCGCGCAATTCCACGTCACGCGCGAACGCATCCGTCAGATCGAAGCCAAGGCGCTCCGCAAAATGCGCCATCCCACGCGACTCAAACTGCTGAATGGTTTTCTCGACATCGAAAATCCTGATCCGGCTTGAAATTTCAATTCGCAGCAAGGTGTTCATTCCGAACGCACGCGGAAAATTGATTCGCCTGCCGTGCAGGATTTTTGCATAGTGCGCGGAATGAAATCCATGACGGGTTACGGTCGCGGCGAGGGCGCCCAGGACGGGTTCAAGATCACCGTCGAACTGGGCGCGGTCAACCGCCGGCAATCGGAAATCTCGGTAAATTTACCACGCGAATTGGAGTTGCTCGAAACGCAGGTGCGCGATGCGATCAACCGCCACGTCGCGCGCGGTCGCGTGACGGCGCGCATCGGCATCCACGCGGCGGAAGGCAAATCGTCGGCGCAGGCGCACATCAATGTTTCGCTCGCAAAGGCTTACGCGACGGAACTGGGCAAGCTGGCGAAAAATTTGAAGTTGAAGGGTGAAATCACGCTCGATCATGTCTTGCGCGCCCCGGGAGTTTTCCAGACGGACGCGGAATTGGTGGATGCGGAAAAAATCTGGCCGGTCGTGGAAAAAGCATTGCAAGCGGCGCTCGCCGCGCTTGTGAAAATGCGCGAACGCGAAGGCGCTCATCTGGCAAAGGATTTGGCGGCACGGATTGAAATCATGCGGTCGGCAGTGGCAAAAATCCAAAAACAATCACCAGAGACGGCGGAGAATTACCGCCAGAATCTGCTCACGCGCATCAAAAGCGCGGGCATCGAAAACATCGCGCTGGACGATGAACGGCTGTTGAAGGAAATTGTTTTGTTCGCGGATCGCTCGGACATCTCCGAAGAATTGACGCGGCTGCAAAGTCATTTTCAGCAGTTTGAAGATTGCCGCAAATCGAAGGAGCCGGTCGGCCGCACGCTGGATTTTCTCGCGCAGGAAATGAACCGCGAAATCAACACCATCGGCTCGAAGGCGAATGACGCCGTGATTTCGCGCGAAGTGGTGACGCTGAAAACGGAATTGGAACGGTTCCGCGAACAAGTGCAAAACGTGGAATGAAAAACCGAAGCCAGAATTCAGAAGGCAGAATTCAGAAGACAGAAACTGCGCCGGACGTTAAAAAATCCGCGCCGCTGTTGATTTTGATCTCCGCGCCGTCGGGCGGCGGCAAGACGACGTTGTGCGAACATCTGCTGCAGGCGCGTCCGAACATGACGCGCGCGATCACCTGCACGACGCGGGAGCCGCGCAAGGGCGAACGCGACGGCATTGATTATCATTTTTTCAGCGCGGCGGAATTTTTGAAACGCTTGCAGGCGGGAAATTTTCTCGAGCACGCGACGGTTTACGGCAACAGCTACGGCATCTTGAAATCCGAGTTGCTCGCCAAATTGCGCGAGGGCAAAGACGTCTTGCTCAACGTGGACGTGCAAGGCGCGGCAACGATCCGCGAACAAGCGGCAACCGAGCCGGAATTGCAACGCGCGCTCGTGACGGTTTTTCTGACGCCAGCGTCGCTGGAAACCCTGGCGGAGCGATTGAAAAAACGCGGCGCGGACGCGGAAGCCGTCATCCAAAAACGGCTGGCGGTGGCGAAACAGGAAATCGGACAGTGGAAGAATTTTAATTATCTGCTGCTGAGCACGACGAAGGCGGAAGATTTGCGGCGGATGCTGGAAATCATCGCGGCGGAAAAAATGCGCGTGGCGCGTTCGCAGGCGCCGGAATTCTAAAATCACCGATTTGCGGTTGCAGATTACTGATTTGGGTTAAGATTCAGACATGAGCGTTTCAAAAAAAATCGTTCTCGGCGTGACCGGTTCCATCGCGGCGCACAAGGCGGCGGATTTGGCGTCGTTGCTCACGAAAGCCAACTGCGACGTGCGCGTGGTGATGACGGCGGACGCGCAGCATTTCATCACGCCGCTACCATTCAAAACGCTCACGCGTAATCCGGTCGTCACGAATCTTTACGACGAGGAAGAAGGCTGGAAACCAACGCACGTTCGTTTGGCGGACGAAGCGGATTTGCTTTTGATCGCACCCGCGACGGCGAATGTCATCGCGAAACTCGCGCACGGTATGGCGGATGATGCGTTGAGCTGCATCGCGCTGGCATTGAATCCGAAGGCAAAGATTTTGATCGCGCCGGCGATGAACGGGAAAATGTGGCTGCACGCGGCGACGCAGGAAAACGTGGCGACCTTGAAAAAGCGCGGCGTGGAATTCATCGGGCCGGACGAGGGAATGTTGTCATGCGGTTACGAAGGTATCGGCCGTTTGTGGCCGGTGGAAAAAATCGCGGAGCGCGTGTTGAAATTGAAATAAATTTTCAGTTTCAAGTTTCAAGTGTTCAGCACATCCGCCGGGCGGCTGAACCGACTGAACACTTGAAACTGAACACTGAAAACTTCGATTTATGAAACCAAGCCATGTGGCGTGGCTGCGGCAGTTGTTCAGGCTGCTGGAAATTCCCGTGCCGGATCCGGCGCGGCAGTTCCGGCGCATCCAGATCGTCGAGCGCAACATCATGTTGCCGATCAAGGCCGTATTCATCGCGATGATCGCGTATTCGTTCGACATCAAACCGTGGTATGGCACGGTGGCCAGCACGCTCGACGTGGTAGTGGAAACCGTGCAATACATCTTCTGGTTCTATGTTTTGGCCAGCGTGGCCGTCGGCTTGATTTTAGTGGCGGCAGAGCGGTTGCCACTGGCCGTGGTGCAGTGGACGGTGGTCGCGGATGGATTGGTGGACGGACTTTTTGTCGGCGCATTGGCGGTGGTTTCCGGCGGATTGGACAGCATCCTTTTCTGGCTGTTCGTCGTTTTGATCATCCGCAATGCGGCCAGCACCCCGCCGGGTTTTTCACAATTATTTTTGAACCTTGCGACCTGCCTTTGTTATGTGTCGGTGGGCGTGATTGACGTTTCGGTCATCGGCAGCCTGGATGACACGACCTTGCGCACATTTGATTTCGAGCCGCATGAAGATTTGGGCCAGCCGTTCGCGTTGCGGTTGGTGGTTTTGGGATTGACCACAATTTGCTGTTACGGCGCACAAGTTTTATTGGAACGTCAGCGGCTCGCCGTCGAAGAAGCCAGCGAATTCGCCGCGCGCGAAGGTCAACTGCATTCCGCCGGGCGGCTCGCCGCCGAATTCGCGCATCAGATCAAAAACCCGCTCGCCATCATCAACAATACTGCGCACTCGCTGAAACGGGCGGTGCGCGAAAATAAAAATTCCGCCGCGCAACAAATCGAGATCATCCAGGAAGAAGTCGCGCGCGCCGACAAAGTCATCACGCAGATCATGGGCTACGCGCAGTTGAGCGAAGGCCGCGTGGAAAAACTGAATGTCATCGAAGAAATTGACCGCGCCATCGCGCAGGTTTTTCCACCCGCCATGCCGACGGAAATAAAAGTTCACCGCGATTATTCGCCGCCGTTTCCGCCGCTGCTCATGCAGCATAATCATTTGGCGGAAATTCTCGCCAATTTGTTACAAAACGCGCGCGACGCGCTGGGCGACAATGGAAATATTTTTGTGACCGCGCATTGCCGACGCGATCTGGCGGTAGAAATTTCCATTGCCGACGATGGCCCGGGAATTCCGCCGGAAAAAATCATCCGCATTTTTGAAGTTTACTACACGACGAAAGAAAAAGGTTCCGGCCTCGGCCTCGCCATCGTGAAACACAACACCGAACTTTACGGCGGCAACGTGCGATTGGAATCGCCGCTGCTGCATTCCAAACCCGGCGAATCAGGACTTGGAAACGGCGCGAAATTCACAGTAAGCTTCCCCGCGAAAGCTTTGCCCCGACCATTCAAAAGATGAACGTGCCGCTGCCATCCGTGCTGATCGTGGACGACGAAAAAAACATGCGTCGTTCGCTGCAAGTCATGCTGGACGACGAAGGTTACGCCGTGCGCGCCGCCGAATCCGCCGAGGACGCGCTGGCTTTTTTGGCGCGCGAAGAATTTTTCATGGTCATCACCGACGCGCGGCTCGGCGGCATTTCCGGCTACGAATTTCTCAAAAAAATCCGCAGCCAATGGCCGGAATTGCCCGCGCTCATGATCACGGCTTACGCCACGCCGAAACTCGCAGTCGAAGCAATCAAGGCCGGCGCGATTGATTATTTGGCCAAGCCGTTCGAGCCGGAAGAATTGTTTCACGCCGTCGCGCGCTGCGCGGAACGCTATCGGCTGCTGCGCGAAAATGCCGAATTACGTTCGCGCGCGGGCGAAATTTTTGGCCTCGACCAGATCGTCGGCGAATCGCCAAAAATCCGCGAACTGCGCCAGCTCATCCGCACCGTCGCCGCGACCGATGCGCGCGTGCTCGTGCTCGGCGAAAGTGGCACGGGCAAGGAACTCGTCGCCGGTGCCATCCACAGCTTGAGTTCGCGCCGCGAAAAAAATTACGTCCGCATCAATTGCGCGGCGATTCCCGAACAGCTTTTGGAAAGCGAACTGTTCGGCCATGAACGCGGCGCGTTCACCGGCGCGATCAAACAAAAAAACGGCCGCGTCGAGGAAGCCGACGGCGGCACGATTTTTCTCGACGAGATCGCGGACATGGGCAAACCGTTGCAGGCGAAGCTGTTGCGATTTCTCGAAGACGGTTCGTTCACGCGTGTCGGTGGCACGGAAGAATTGCGCGTGAATGTCCGCCTCATCGCCGCGACGAACCGCGACATCGCGCAGGCGATCATGACCGGTGATTTTCGCGAAGACTTGTTTCATCGGCTGAACGTCGTGCAGTTTAATCTGCCGCCGCTGCGTGAACGCGGCGAGGACGTTTTGATTTTAGCCGCGCATTTTCTAAAAAATTTCCGCGCCAAGATGAACCGGAACGTCACCGGTTTTACGCCCGCCGCGCAGCAAAGATTGCTCGCGCAACGCTGGCCCGGCAATGTCCGCGAACTGCGCAACGTCATCGAACGCGCGTTGATTTTGGAAACAAGCCACGAAATCCAGCCCGCAAGTCTGCCGGATTTCACCGCCGAAGCGCATCTGCAAAAAGGCCAGTCCAGCGTGCCGGCACCGAACGAATCGCTCGACGACGCGCTTGAACGGCTCGAACGCGAAATCATTCAAGACACGTTAGAGCAGAATAATTTCAGCCTGACACGGACTTCCGAGCGGCTTAAGATGACCCGACACGCTTTACGTTATCGTATGCAAAAATTGAACATGAAGATCGCCGGGGAAAATGGCGAAGCCGCCGCGCCCGGCAGCAATGATTGATGCGTTTATCACCAGCTTATGCGCGAATTTTTCACATCATCTGAAAGCTCCGGAAGCGACTGGCTGGTGTTTCTTGCCATTCTGTTGCTTGTCGGTTTTGCCATAGCCTGCCTCGTCATCTGGCTCACCTTGTTCCGAAACAAAGGCAAAAAACGCCGCAAAAACCGCAATCGCCGGCGGCAAAAAAATCCCACGCTCGCCGAAACCGGCGGCCTGCCGCCCATCCGCACCGAAAAAAAATCGGACGCGCCCAAGCCGCCGTCACCGTGATGCAACACAGCCGCGCCATCACCAAAAAAAGCGCGTCTAACCTTGCGCTCGCTTTCATCCTTTTGCCGAAACCGAAACGCGACGCCATGTCCGCGCTTTACGCCTTTTGCCGTGAAGTAGACGACGTTGCCGATGAGGATTCCGTGACCGTCGAAACCCGTCGCACGCAACTGGCCGAATGGCGCGCCGACATCCAACGCGCCTGCGAAAATCAAACACCACAATTTCCCATCAACCGCGAGTTTCAGCTCGTCATTCAGAAATTCAAACTGCCGTTCGCACTTTTCGACGAACTCATCAAAGGCTGCGAAATGGATCTGGAAAAATTGCGCTACGAAAATTTTGAAGAACTGGAACTTTATTGCTACCGCGTCGCGTCCGTCGTCGGGCTTTTGAGCATTGAAATTTTCGGCTACAAAAATCCGGCGTGCCACGAATATGCGCTTCACCTCGGCAAAGCGCTGCAACTCACCAACATTTTGCGCGATGTGAAAAACGACGCCGCTCGCGGACGCATTTATTTGCCGCTCGACGAACTGAAAAAATTCAACGTCACAGAATCGGAAATTCTGGAATCAAAATATTCGGAACGCTACTTCGCGCTCGCCAACTCCATTTCCGAACGCGCAAAGAAATTTTATTCGCTCGCGCAAAAAACGTTGCCGCCCGAAGACCGCAAATCCATGGTCGCCGCCGAATTGATGGGTTCAGTTTATTGGCAACTCTTGATGAAACTTGAACGCGGAAAATTCAACGTCTTCGGCCCACAGCCGTTGAAATTGAGCAAGCCGCAAAAGCTCGCGCTGATTTTCCAATCATGGTTGCGTTACGTCGCCGGCGCAAAAACTTCCAGTTACGGAACGCGATAAAAATTTTGCAAGGTCCGCGTCTTTTCCCAATCCGCAATTGCCCCGCCGGCTCATCGTAAACGCCGATGATTTTGGACTTTCACATTCGGTGAACGAAGCCGTCATTCGCGCGCATCGCGAGGGCATTTTGACTACGGCGAGTTTGATGGTCAACGAACCCGGTTTTGACGAAGCTGTAAAACTTGCGCAAGAAAATCCGAATCTCGGCGTCGGTTTGCATCTGACTTTGTTGCACGGACATTCCACGTTGCCGCCGGAAAAAATTCCTGGCCTCGTCAACGCGCGCGGCGATTTTTCCAATTCGCCCGTCGGCGTCGGCGTGAACTATTTTTTCAAGTGTAGTTTGCGCGAACAACTCCGCGCGGAAATCCACGCGCAGTTTGAAAAATTTCGCGCCACCGGCTTGAAGCTGGATCACGTCAACGGGCATTTGCATCTGCATTTGCATCCGACCGTTTTCGAAATTCTGATGCGCGATTCGGAAAAGCTCGGCATCACGCATTTGCGTTTGACGCGCGATTGCTTGTCGCGCAGCCGCAAAATGTCGAGCGGCCATTTGTTTTACAAAATTTCTCACGCGACGATTTTTGAAATGCTTTCCAGTCGTGCGCGAAAAATTTTGGCGCAGAAAAAAATCCGGCACACGCAGATCACTTTTGGGTTGCTGCAAGATTCGCGTGTGGACGAAGATTACATTTTGAAATTGCTGCCGGAATTGCCGGATGGCGATTCGGAGCTTTACGCGCATCCGTCGCTCGACCAATTCAAGCATGAGTTCGACGCGCTCGTCAGTCCGCGCGTGAAAGATGAAATTAAAAAACTCGGCATCGGGCTGATTCGCTATCAAGATTTATAAATGACAAAGTTTATCGCCATCCTTTTGATCGGGCTCGTGTTCGAAGCCGTCGGCGTCGTTTTTTTGAGCCAGGGACTTCATGAAATCGGCGAGGTGAAACGCATTTCCGCCGGCGAAATCGGACGCATCATCGCCCGCGGCGCGACGAACAAAAATATTTTGCTCGGCACGTTTTTTGAAACGTGTTTCTTCGGCGTGCTGCTCTATCTGCTGTCGCAAAAGGACGTAAGCCTGATCTGGCCGTTGACGTCGCTGGGATTTGTCATCACCGCGCTCGCGGCGCGCCTGGTGCGGCACGAAGAAGTCAGCGCGCTGCGTTGGACGGGCGTGGCCATCATCGTCATCGGCGCGGCGCTCGTCGCGTGGAGCGAACAGATCAAAATGAAATCCGATGCGCCGCCGACTCCAGCCCAAACGCAAGTCACGGAAAAGTAATTTTGGCGAGCACATCGGCCAATTGCTTGGCGGCGAAACTGGTTTTCTTTTGCAACTGCATCAACGCGCCAATTTTTCCCGGCGACTTCGCGATCGCGAAAAACAATTTTCCGAAATCCAAACTTTTGTCCGGTTTGGAAAGCGCGTTGAAATCCAGCGGTAAATCTTCGTCCGCCGTATCGGAAATCACGCGCGCGGTCGCGCAGGGAATTCCGCGCACGGCGCAAACGGCTTGAATTGCCGCGGATTCCATCTCGACCACGTCCGCGCCGGTTTCCGCGCGCAATTTTTTCTTTTCGGCCACGGTCGTGGCGATGCGGTCGGCGCAGAAAAATTTCGCGGGCTTCGCGCTAGCGGCGAGCAATTGAGTTCCGAGTTCCGAGTTCCGGGTTCCGAGTTCAAAAACCACGTCGCCAAGTTTCAAATCTGGATTCAATCCGCCGGCAAAACCGCAGGTTAAAACTAAATCGGGTGGGGCGAGCGTCCCCGCGAGCCGTGTTTGGCCAGCCAAAAAATCGCGCACCGATTTTTCCGCATTCTCGCGCCCGATGCCGACGATGAGAATGGAAACGCCGGATTTACCCGCCGCCATTTTCCGAAACGGCGCGGCTTCTTCTTTCAGGGCGAAGCAAACTATGATTGATGATTGAGCCATTTGTTAATTCAAGGCTCGTTGATTCCTTCAAGGAGTTTCAAATCCGTGAACAAATTATGTTTTGGGTCAAATTCCAAGTTGCGGTCGTTGGGTGTTGGATTTAGATAATAATCAAAACCCATTCCTGAATGTGGCTTAATTGTTCCGGCGTATAATTTGATATTCCCGTCAATCTTTCCGTAGAGCGCGCTTTTTACATTTCCATTTTCGTCCAACAATGTTTCGACGCGAATAAAATAACCAAACACATTTGTCGCCAGCGTGGTCTTTTGGTAACGCAAAGTTAATTCCGGCTCATATCCATTTTCCGCCGCCGTGCGAGATGTTCTGAAAGCGCTGCCAGCAAATTCTTGTGATGGCGTAGCAACTATTCCATCTCCTTTGTTTGGAAAAGATACTTTCAGCGTGCAATCAAATTCACGCTGGCTGATGATTTGACGGTGAAGAAGGGTAAAAATTATGTCTGTCTGGGAACCCGTTCCATAAGGAGCAACCCAATCGCCAGCCTTCAAATCGAACCCCATCGGCTCATTTTCTTTTTGGAGCACCATTCCTTCTTCTTTCCGCCGCGCATACATTGGAATCGGTTTTCCAATTTGTCTAAGTGGTAAAAGAATAGTCTGATTCCATCTGGCTGGATCGTAGTTTTCACGGAAACCCAACTGGATTTCTTTGCGCACTTGATAATATCCAGTTTTTTGCGCAACAAAGGCCATTTCCGCTGATGCTGTATTCGTCGAGAATGTGAATAGACCATTTGAATCGGTAAGACCTGTAGCTGCATCATTCATACGATAGT
>JAMFSG010000291.1 GCA_026225155.1 Verrucomicrobiota bacterium | reverse complement strand
GAGCGCGGCGCAGATCGCGGCGGAATAAGTGCAGCCGGTGCCATGCGTGCGGATGTTTTTCACAAACGGCGCGGACAAAAATAATTCGTTTTTGCCGTCGAAGAAAACGTCCGTGGCGTGTTGAATCGTTGAATCGTTGAATCGTTGAATCGGCTTCCGATTTGACGAATCTCGTTCCAGCGATGCAACGGATGGCAAATGTCCGCCTTTCACCAAAACGGCGCAGCCGAATTGCGCATGGATTTTTTGGGCGGCGGTTTGCATATCTTCGAGGGAAGAAATCTTTTGGCTGCTCAAGATTTCGGCTTCGGCCAGATTCGGCGTAACGAGCGCGGCCAGCGGCAGCAGTTTTTCTGTGAGAATTTTTAAGGCTTTTGGTTCAAGTAGTCTGGTTCCGCTGGTGGAAACGAGAATCGGATCAACAATCAACGGGATTTTATTTTGGTGGGGCGAGCGTCCCCGCGAGCCGCTTACGCTCTTTGGCGTGCCATGTCCGGCTCGCGAGGACGCTCGCCCCACCGAGTTCGATTTCGCGAAAAAATTTGCGACGATGGAAATGTTTTCTGCCGAATAAAGCATTCCAGTTTTTACGGCGCACGGATTTAATTCTTCAAAGACGGCTTCGATTTGTTGCCGCAACATTTTGGGCGAACAAACTTCGATGCCGAGGACGCGTTGCGGATTTTGCGCGGTGAGGCAGGTGATGGCGCTGGCGCCGTGAACGCCGAGCGCGGCGAACGTTTTCAGGTCGGCTTGGATGCCCGCGCCGCCGCCGCTATCGGAACCGGCGATGGTCAAAGCTACCGGCAATTTTCTGCGCGCAGTCATTTTCAAAAAATTAACGCAAAGGCGCAAAGTTGTCCGCAGATTTCGCAGATGAACGCAGATTTTTAATCTGTGAAATTTGTGCAATCTGCGGTTAAAATGAACGGCATGGACAAAGACAAAGTGGCGGAGATTTTGGTCGAGATCGGCGTGTTGCTGGAATTGAAGGGCGAAAATCCGTTCAAGACGCGCGCGTATGCGAATGGTGCGCGGACAATCGAAGGCTTGAACGAGCCGCTCGCCACGCTCGTCGCGGAAAAACGGCTGGGCGAAATCAAAGGCATCGGCGAGGCGCTGGAACAAAAAATCACGGAACTCGTCGAGACGGGGAAATTGAAATACTACGAGGATTTGAAGGCTTCGATTCCGCCGGGTTTGATCGCGATGCTGGAAATTTCCGGGCTTGGCCCGAAAAAAATCCAGGCGATGAACAAAAAGCTGGGCATTGATTCGATTGAAAAATTGGAAGCTGCATGTAAAGCCGGCAAAGTCGCGGAGTTGGATGGTTTTGGCGAAAAAACGCAGGCGAATATTTTGGAAGGCATTGAACTGAAACGCACTTACGCGAGCAAGCATCGCATTTCGGACGCGTTGCGTGTCGCGGAGCCGTTGCTGGAAAATTTGCGTGAGCATCCGGCAGTGATCCGCTGCAGCACGGCGGGCAGTTTGCGCCGGTTCAAGGAAGTCATCGGCGATATTGATCTGCTGGCGTCATCGAAAAAGCCGGACGAGGTGATCGAATTTTTTGTCGCGCAGTCGGGCATCGTGAAAGTGCTCGCGAAAGGCGAAACGAAAGCGAGCGTGATTCTCGAAGGCGGAATTCAGTGCGACCTGCGCGTGGTGAGCGACGCGGAATTTCCGTTCGCGCTGGCGTATTTCACCGGCAGCAAGGAGCACAACATCGTGATGCGCCAGCGCGCGATCCAACGCGGCTTGCGGCTGAACGAATATGGCCTGTTCAAATCGAAGGAAGAAACGCGCGATCCGAAATTGCTCGTGCCGTGCAAAACCGAGGACGAGATTTTTGAGAAATTAGATTTGGTCTATGTGCCGCCGGAATTGCGCGAAGATCACGGCGAATTTTCCGGGAGCGAGAAAAATGCTTTGCCGAAATTGATCGAGTGGACGGATTTGAAAGGTTCGCTGCACAACCATTCCAATTGGAGCGACGGCCATAATACTTTGGCGGAAATCGCCGACTACATGGAAAACCTCGGTTTGGAATATTGGGCGATCACAGATCATTCCAAGGCGTCATTTCAGGCGAATGGCTTGGACGCGAAACGGTTGCGCGAGCAAATCAAGGAAATCAAAAAAATCAACGACGGCTTGGCGGCGCGCGGCAGCGATTTTCGACTATTGACCGGTAGCGAAGTGGATATTTTGAAAGACCGTTTGGATTTCGATGACGACGTGCTCGCGGAATTGGATGTGGTCGTGGCGAGTTTGCATGTTCCGTCCAGCAGTGAGGCGGAAAATACGAAACGGCTGATCCGCGCGGCGGAAAATCCGTTTGTGCATATCCTCGGCCATTTGACCGGTCGGTTGCTTTTGGAACGTGAGCCATACCCGATGAACATCCACGCCGTGATTGACGCGTGTGCCGAAACCGGCACTTGGATCGAGCTGAACGCCAATCCGTATCGGTTCGATTTGGACTGGCGGCATTGGCCTTATGCAAAAAGCAAAGGCGTGAAATGCGTCATCAATCCGGATTCCCATCGCAATGAGCATGCCGGTTTTTTGCGGCTCGGCACGGGCATCGCCCGCAAAGGCTGGCTGGGAACAAAGGATGTGGTCAATACTCTTAATCTCAAGCCGCTCTTGAATCAATTGAAACAAAAGCGTGACAAACCGGGTAAAACGCTGGAAGACCGTGAATAAAAAAAACCGCTTTCTTCCAAAAAAAGTTTTGCCAAAAACTTGCGAAGGTGATAGGGTTTGCGCGTTGTCCGCAAAAAACCTTTTGAATGAAAAGGATTGTGGGTGGTCAAAGCCAAGTTAAGACATACAAATTCCAGCATTAATATGAAGAAGTTTTTTATATCTGCAGGCCTGGTGGCAGTGGGTGCCGCCGGTTTACAATCGGCCTTGGCTGATGATTCAATCACCCCCGCCGCGCCAAAAGTTTGGAGTGTTTCGGCCACCTTGCGGGGTTTTTACGATGACAACTATTCCACTGCCAACACTAAAAAGGGCAGTTGGGGTGTGGAACTCAGTCCTTCTGCTTCAATCAACGCCTCGCTGCCGCAAACTGATTTGGGTTTGCGTTATACTTATGGCTTGTATTGGTATAAAGAGCGTCAGGATTTGAATCAAAATGCTTTGGATCAGTCGCATCAATTGGATTTATGGCTGGATCATGCGTTTAATGAACGTTGGAAAGTCAACGTGACAGATACGCTGGGCGTTGGTCAGGAGCCGGAACTAATTAATACTACTGGTGGTGGTAATCCGGTTCCGTTTCGTGTCGATGGAGATAATATAGGCAACCATTTCAACATTGCGTTGGATACTCAATGGACGCGACAATTCAGCACTTCTCTGCATTACGGAAACGATTTCTACGATTATCAAAACAGCGGTGCTCATTTTACTCCTTCGGGCGATCCTGCTAATCCAAATTTCGGCAGCGCTAGTTTGGCTGGTTTGTTGAATCAAGATAATCAAAATGCCGGACTTGATTTGCAGTGGCATTTCAATCCGGAAACCATGGCTTTTATTGGGTATACTTTGGATTGGATTGATTATATCGGCGGCGAGCAAATAGCGGTAAAGCCAGACGATGTCACACCGATTTACAGTAAATATCGCGACGCGCTTACGCAGCAGGTTCACGTTGGTTTGCAGCATCAATTTACTGGGAATTTGAGCGGTTCAGCCAGCGTTGGTGCGGAATATACGGACAGTTATAATGCGTCGGAAGGCAAAGATTCATGGTCGCCTTATGCGAATGTGTCTTTGAATTACACCTATCTCCCGGGCAGCTATGTTCAAGTTGGTTTCAGCCAGGGCATCAATTCAACGTATGTGGCGCAGGTGGATTCAAACGGTGGGTTGACGCAATATCAGGAAAGTTCCACGCTTTACGGCAGCATCAACCATCGTTTCACCGAAAAATTGCTCGGTTCAGTCGTGGCGCAATATATTTATTCCAGTTTTCATGGTGGCGGGGGCAGCGGTGGCGCAACTGGCGGTGGCGGAGGTTATAGTCCGGATGCTCAATATGGCTTGGGCGTGAACCTTTCTTATCAAATCAACCGTTTCCTTTCGACGGATATTGGTTATAATTATGACAAGCTTCGCTCGGATATTGCTGGCAGTGCCTTCGAACGTAACCGGTATTATATTGGTGTGACTGCCAGTTATTAAGAAATGCCAAGCTGCATGGTTTGAACGCAAAGCAAGGGAGCCGTGTCCGATAAAGGTCAGGCTCCCAATTTTTTTATACATATGGATCAATCAAAGGTTCCCGCGCCGCCAGCTGCTGATGCGCAATTGCATTTTTTGGATTATTGGCGCGTGATTCGCATTCGCAAGGCGATCATCATCACGGTCTTCCTTATCACCGCCATTATTGCGACAGCGGTCACTTTCATCTTGCCGGAAAGTTATGCCAGCACGGCTCGGATCAAGGTGGAACAAAACGGCTCGGTTGTTCCAGACATGAACAATGCGCCGGCAGCGACGATGACGGGTTTCGATCCTTATTTTATCCAGACAACGTTTGAAATCATGCAGTCGCAGGTTGTCTTGAGCAATGTCATTGCGACCTTGGATCTGAATAATAAATGGGGCAAAAAATATAATAACGGAGAAACGCTCAAGACGACCGAGACGATGACGATTCTTAAGGGCAACATGGTGCTGACGCCAGTGCGCAATACCAAGTTGATTGCCATCACGGTCTATAGCGATGATGCCAAAGAAGCCGCCCTAATTGCCAACGCCCTGGCGGACTCTTACCGGGATTACCGGATACAAACTTGGAAACAGGAGACGGATTCCGGGCTAAAAGTTTTGGACGATGAATATGCTCAAAAGCAGGAGCAAATCCAAATTTTGCAAACGAATGTGGATGAATTGCGTCGGACGCTGGGCATCATAGATACGCCGAGTTCTACCTCATATAGTCCCACCTTAAGCGAAGATCAAATGCGCCAGTTAAATTCACAAAGAATCGAAGACGAGCGCGCCTACACGAAGGATTCCAGCCAATTAAATGAACTGAAAGCGTATGATGACAAAAAGCTTCGTGACGTGTTGCCATCGGTGGTTGGTGATTCCCAACTTGAGGATTTGGTAAACAAGCTTCACGATGCCGAACAAAGATTTGCCGTTGATACCAATGATTACTCGCTCACGAATGTGGTTGTTCTCCGTGTCCAGTCCGAGCTTGATACTTTGAACCAACAGATTGACGCCCGGGTTATCGGTTCAATGGCGGGCATTGCCAGCAAGGTGAATTCTGAAAAAGCTGCCCTTGAGGAAATTACCAAAGAAGTGGATGATGCCAAATCTCAAGATTTGGTCAATTCAGCTAAAAATCAACCTTACTATAATGCAAAAATTCAGTTAGATCAATTAAGGGACCAGCAGCGGATGTTCTATGCGAGGATTGATGCGCAAAGAATTGATTCAGTCATTCCCAAAACTTCCATGGTGCAACTCACGGATCCGGCTGAACCCGGCAAGACGCCAGTTCGACCGAATAAACCCCTTAACATCGGCTTGGGCATTGTTTTCGGTCTGATCATGGGCATTGGTCTGGCGTTCTTTATTGAATATCTTGATACGAGCGTAAAAACCATTGATGACGTGGAGCGTATTTTCCAAGCGCCGGTGCTGGGAGTCATTCCGCAGAACATCGGTTATCTATTGGAAGAAGGACCGGAAAGCAAGAATGCCGAAGCTTATCGCGTGTTGCGGACAAACTTGATGTTTTCGCGGCGCAACGAAAAGTTCAATACCATCGTCATCGTGAGCGCCGGTGCGGGTGAGGGCAAGTCCACCACGACCCTGAACCTTTCGACGGTGTTTGCCCAAGCCGGCAACCGCGTTTTGATTGTGGACTCGGATCTGCGCCGCCCGACCTTGCACAAATTATTCAAGGTGCCGAATAATCTTGGGCTGACCAATTATCTGCTGAAGCAAAACGGCGTGGCCGAAGTAGTTCAAACGACTCCGGTTCCAAATCTTGATTTCATGCCCAGCGGCAAATTACCGAACAGTTCCATGGGTATTCTTGGCTCGGAGCAGATGAAGGAAATGATCAACGAGCTCAAACAGCGTTATGATTTCATTTTCTTTGATTCACCGCCAATCTTGGGCGTCAGTGACGCCTCGGTTCTGGCCAGCGAAGTGGATTTGGTCATGCAAGTCATCCAATATCGCCGTTACCCGCAGCCGATGACCATCCGCGCCAAGCAGATGATTGAAAAAGTCGGTGGCAATTTCGTCGGCATCGTCCTGAATAACATCAACATGTCGCAGGATGAAGGCTACTATTACTACAGCGGTTATTATCACGATTATTATTATTCCCGCAATCCGGATGAACAAGAAGCCGAGACCAAGGCCAAGGCCCCCGGTGGCGATGATTCGGAACCAAGCATTAAACAAAAATATTGATTGCCGTGATAAATATACGAGTATTTCCGCTCATGAATTTGAGAATTTCCAGTTTGATTCGATGCAGCTTATTTTGTCTGTTGGCCATCTTCGGGATGTTTCTATCCGGATGCGCTTCGACGAACGAAGCGGATGTCAATCCCAAGCCGGTGGATGTTTCCCATTTGCATGTAGGTGACACCGTAACCGTGATTCTTACTGGATTGCCGACCGATGGTTCAGTTTCGCCGCACGAAGAAGCAATCAAGGAAGATGGCACGATTACGCTTCAGGAAATCGGCTCTGTTCAAGCGGCAGGAAAAACGGCTGGCGAACTACAGCGCGATATTCAAAACGCCTACGTTCCTCGGTTTTATACTCACATCACCGCCACGGTTACGACCACCAGTGAACGTGTTTATTATGTTCAAGGTCAGGTTAATCATCCAGGTGAACAACTCTACCGCGAAAATATGACTGTCACCCGCGCCATCGCGGCGGCGGGTGATTTCACGGATTTTGCCAACCGTAAAAAAGTTGTGCTCACCCGCGCCAACGGTCAGCGGATCAAAGTCAATTGTGAGGATATTCTGGATAATGGTGCGCCGGATCCGGTGGTTTATCCAGGCGACCAAATTCAAGTTTATCCCCGCATGTTCTGATGGTTCAACTCCGCATTCTTTCCGGCAAAATGGCGGGCGATGTCCAAATCGTCCGCCATTTTCCTTTTTGCATCGGGCGTTCGGCGGAAAATAATCTTTGCCTTGATGAACCGGGAGTTTGGGATAAACACCTTACGTTTGGATTCCAAAAAAAAGACGGTTTTACACTGCAAACTGCATCAGAGGCGCTGGCCACGGTCAACGGTGAATCCCAAAAAATCACGCGCCTGCGCAACGGTGACATCATTTCGTTCGGCTCGGCCAAAATTCAATTCTGGCTCGCGCCCGCGCAACTGCGCGGTTTGCGCGCGCGGGAAATGTTTGTCTGGGCATTGCTGGCGATTGTCACGGCCATTCAATTGGCGCTGATTTGCCAGCTCGTAAAATAATTTTCAAACGCAACGTCGCGTTGAAATTGCCACCAGATTGTTGCCGGCGAACTTTCACCTTTCAACTCGCAACCCAACTTCAATGCCGGAAATGACGCGCGCCGGTGAATGCCATCGCCATGCCGCGTTCGTCGGCGGCGGCGATGACTTCGGGATCTTTTACGGAACCGCCGGGCTGGATCGCGGCGGTTGCGCCGGCTTCAGACGCGGCAATCAGGCCATCGGGAAACGGGAAAAATGTGTCGCTGCAAACCACGCTGCCTTTGAGCGATAATTTTGCTTCGCCCGCTTTCCAAACGGCGATGCGGCTGGAATCCACGCGGCTCATCTGGCCCGCGCCGACACCGAGCGTCCGGTCGGCGCTCGCGTAAACAATCGCATTGGATTTGACGTGCTTGACCGCGCGCCAGCCGAATAACATCGCTTTTAATTCAGCTTCGGTCGGCTGGCGTTTCGTAACGATTTTCAAATCCGCCGCCGCCGTGGTTTTCAAATCGCGTTGTTGCAGCAAGAATGAATTCGCACCGACGCTGCGCAAATCAAATGGCCGCGCGGACGCGGGAGATTTCAAAATTTTCAACAGCCGCAGATTTTTTTTCTTCTGCAAAATCACCAGCGCTTCCGGTGAAAAATCTGGGGCGACGATGACTTCGCTGAAAATTTCCGCAATGGCTTCGGCGCAACCTGCGTCGAGACTTTTATTTGTCGCAATGATGCCGCCGAACGGCGCTTGCTTGTCCGTCGCGAACGCTTTTTCCCACGCTTCACGCAAATTGACGCCCTGGCCGATGCCGCAAGGATTCGTGTGTTTCAGAATCGCGAGCGTCGGCAGATCATTTTCAAATTCGGCGATCAAACTCGCGGCGGCAGTCAGATCCAAAATATTATTGTAAGAAAGTTCCTTGCCGTGAAGTTGTTGGAAAAATTCGTGGAATTTTCCATAAAGCGCGGCGGCTTGATGCGGGTTTTCGCCGTAACGCAATGGCTGGACGAGCGGCGCGGAAATGGTCAGCACTTGCGGCAACGCATTTTTGTCCGTGGAAAATTCCTTCTGCAAATGCGCGGCGATAGCGGCGTCGTAAGCCGCCGTGCGCGCATAAACTTTGGCCGCGAGCTGGCGGCGCAATTCCAAAGTCGTGTTGCCCGTTTCCGAAATCTGTTTGGCGACTTCGGCGTAATCCAGCGGATCAACGACGACGGTGACGCTGTCGTGATTTTTCGCCGCGCTGCGCAGCATCGAAGGTCCGCCGATATCAATGTTTTCAATCGCGTCATGCAAGCTCACATCCGGCTTGGCCACCGTTTGCTCGAACGGATAAAGATTCACTACGACGAGATCAATCGGCGTGATGCCATGCGTTTTCGCGGCGGCTTCATGCGTTTCATTGCCGCGAATAAAAAGCAGACCGCCGTGGACTTTCGGGTGCAACGTCTTCACGCGTCCATCGAGCATTTCGGGAAAACCGGTGTGTTCGCTGATGTCTTTGACGGTCAATCCGGCTTCGCGCAACGTTTTCGCCGTGCCGCCGGTGGAAATGATTTCAATTCCCGCCTGCGCGAGAATTTGGGCGAAGGGAACCAAACCGGTTTTGTCGGAAACGGAAATGAGCGCGCGTTGAATTTTTGCCATAGCGCGACAAAATCTCCGAAACGCACCGATGCCGTCAACCGGCAAATGAAATTTTTTATCAATGGGAGGGACGGCGTATCGCCGTCCCAAATTTTTCAACGCGGCTGGCGGCCAGATTTTTGGGACGGCGACACGCCGTCCCTCCCAAAAAATTATTTCACCGGCGTGAGGTCGCTGCCGATGGCGCGATCAAATTTCGCGCGCGCCGTCGAGTAATCATGCAACGCCTGAATCTGCGTCGTGCGTGACTGCGTGAGCGACGTTTCAGCATCGAGCACGTCGAGTTGCGTGCCAGTGCCGGCATCGGCGCGTTGTTTCGCTTCGCGCAAGGCTTCGTCGGCTTCTTCCTGAACTTTTTCCTGCGAATCCAAAGTCTCGCGCGCTTGGATAAAATCGGAATACGCCGTGCGCACCTGCAATTCGATCTGGCGCGCCTGGTCATCCAAAACGGTTTTGGATTTGTCGAACTGCGCCTTGGCCTGTTTGACTTTGCCGTAGGTGAGCGCGCCGTCGAAAATATTCCATGACAATTGCGCGCCCGCGTTCCAGCCATCGAACTCGTGATCCAGTTCCACCGGCGGCGTGTATTGCGCGTTGTGCCAGTCGTAACCGGCGAAAACGGAAACCGTCGGTTTGTAACCGGCCTTTGCATTCACGATGTTAAGCTGCTGCAATTCAATATTTTTGCGCAGCGCCAAAAGTTCCGTGCGCCGCGTGAGCGCTTGTTGGATCGCATCCGGCAAATTGATCTCGTGCGGCGCCGAATCAAAATCGTCCGTCAGGTTCAACGGAATATCCTGCCAGACATCGCGCGGCAAATTGTAACCGAGCGCGTTCGCGAGATTGTTTTTGCTGATGCGATAATTGTTGCGCGCGCTGATCAAATTCGGACGTTCATTGGCGACGGCAACTTCGGCGCGTAGCACGTTGAATTTCGGAACTGTCCCGGCATTCAAACGGTGCTGCTGGTCGTCGAGTTCCTTTTGCAACAGTTTCACCGAAGCCTCGTGAACGGTGATTTCCTGCGCGGCGAGCAACACGTCGTAATACGCAAGCCGCACATTCAGCAACGCGTCGGCCACGCTGGTTTGATAATTGGCGAGCGACTGTTTTTGCGTCGCGTCAGCGGCCTTGAACGCGGCGACCATCCGCCCGCCCATGTAAATGGATTGCACAATCTGGATGCCCGCGTTCCAGTTTTGATCCGGCGTGCGGATGGAAAAGCCGTCGAACCCAATCGCTTCAATGTCGCCTTGGTCCGTGCGTTTGTATTGTCCATTCGCCACGACTTGCGGCAACGCGACCGCGCGCGTTTGGATGACCAGCCCGTGCGATGCTTCGAGATCGCTTTTTGCTTCAAGAATCGCGGCATTTTGCTGCAACGCCGTGTTCAACGCGTCCGCCAGCGACAACGGCCGCGTCAGCCACGCGGGCAGATTCGTGTCCGTGGTTTGTGCAATGGAATTCAGCGTCGCAACGCAACTAATCAAAGCCAGCGAGAAAATTATTTTTAATTTTTTCATGGTGGGGAAATCATTTTGCAGCCGCCGCGAAAAACGTGCTGCCGGCATCTTGCCGGCAGTCCGGTTGCAACCGGCATTTTCTTCCGCCGACAAGATGTCGGCGGCACGCTGGCAGATATTTTGCAGACGTTTCATTTTTTGTTCGCGGAAAAATCCTTCATCGCCGCCAGCGAAAAACGCGTGATGTGCGCGGCCAGATTTTTGATGCTCGCCGCGTCGTGCGGCAACAAGTTTGGAAACAGTTTTGACACCGCCGGGCGGCAATGATTGTAAAAAACGCACTGGCTGGTCACGCTGAACGCACACAGCAAAACGCGTTCGTCCGTCGGCGGACAATGCAAAATCTCGCCGATGGTTTTCCACAGCACGCTTGACATCGGGCGGATGCGTTCCTCAATCAGCGCATCCAGCGCCGCCGTCGGCTCGATCATTTCGCGCGACATCAAACGTCCGTGCCATGACGTCGGGCCTTTGTCGAAAATCCGCAGCAGCAGCGAATGGACGAACGCCTGCAATTTCTTTTCCGGCGGCGCGTCTTCGGCCACGTCGAGCAGCAGCGGATATTTTTCCAGCGCCTTGCCGTGCGCGTAACGCAGCACTTCGACGTAAAGCGTTTCCTTGTCGCCAAAATGATAATTGATCGCCGCGACATTTGCCCCCGCGCGCTGGCAGATCTCGCGCACCGTCGCGTTACGAAAGCCGACCTCGGCAAAAACCTCGCCGGCGGCCTCCAAAAGCTGGCGGCGCGTGGCGTCCTGATTTTGCTCGCCCGTTGCGGCTGGCAATTTGACTTTCATGTTTCAAACAGATAATTCAAACAATTGTTTGATTTGTCAATAAAGTTTTTATTTGCGGCCAAAAATCTTTTGGGAGAGACGCCGTGTCGGCGCCCCTAAAATTACATCAACCTGTTAAAATTATGGGACGGCGACACGCCGTCCCTCCCGATTCAAACTTGGCATTGACATTTTTTCTTTTGCGATGGTTCGGCCCGTTTCGGAACGCTTGCAAAGTCTGGCGGTTTCGTTTCTCCTTGTTGGAATGTGGCGACTTTACTGTTTGCTTTTTTTGATCGGGAATCTGCTGGCGGCATTTGTGTGTGCCGGCGCGGAATCCGCCGAGGTCAATCTGGATTACGTCGCGCGCCTCGCCTTGAAGCGCGCGCAGGAACCATTTCATTCACCGCGCGCCGATTTGCCGAAGGTCCTGCAACAGGACAATCTTAACTACGACAAATACCGCGAGATCCGTTTTCGCCGCGACCGCGCTTTATGGGCGGCGGACAATTTGCCGTTCCGCATTGAATTTTTTCATCCCGGCTATCTTTATTCGGAACCGGTGCAAGTCCACGAATTCACGCTCACGCATACGCAGCCGATCCGTTTCGTGCAGGATTTTTTTGATTACGGAAAACTCACCGACCTGGCCAAACAAATTCCGGCGAAAACCGGTTACGCCGGTTTTCGGGTTTTGTATCCGCTGAACCAGTCGAACCAACTGGACGAACTCGGTTCATTTCTCGGCGCGAGTTATTTTCGTCTGCTCGGCAAAGATCAGCATTACGGCCAATCCGCGCGCGGCCTGGCGATTGACTGCGGCGAATACGACCGGCCCGAGGAATTTCCCATTTTTACCGATTGGTGGCTCGGCAAACCTAATGCCGATGACACGGAGTTGCGGCTTTACGCGATTCTCGACAGCGTGAGTAGCGTCGGCGCGTATGAATTTCTTTTGCGTCCGGGCGAAACGACGATTTGCGACGTGGACGCCGTTTTGTATCTGCGCGCGACAAACACGATTCAAGCCGTGAATCCAAACCGCAAAGCCATTGCCACCCTCGGCCTCGCACCGCTGACGAGCATGTTTTGGTTCGGCAAAAATACCGAGCACAAGCCGGATGATTATCGCTCCGAAGTCCACGACACCGACGGCCTGCTCGTGCAAATGGGCAACGGCGAAGTTTTTTGGCGTCCGCTGGACAATCCGCCCGCGATGCGCCATCAGATTTTTCACGCGCCAAACATTCACGGATTTGGGTTGCTCCAGCGCGAACGCGATTTTTCCGCCTATCAAGATATTTTCAATCTGTATCACCTGACGCCGAGCGTCTGGATCGAGCCGCGCGGCGACTGGGGCGACGGCGATCTGCACCTTGTTGAATTAAGCACCAGCTACGAAGGCCTTGATAACATTGTCGCTTTTTGGGATCCAAAAATCAAACCCACGCCGCTCCAACCGTTCCGTTTTGGCTACACAATGAAATGGACGCGCGAAACCGACCTGAAAATTTCCGCCAATAAAATCGTCGCCACCCGCGTCGGTCTGGATGCGAAATTTCCCGGCGCGCACCAGTTCGTCATTGATTTCGACGGGCCAAATCTCGACGCGATTCCGGAAAACAAACCGCCGGTGGCCATCGCCAGTTGCAGCCCGAACGCCGCGATCGTGCAAAATTACGTCGTGCGCAATTTCCTCGCCGGCACCTGGCGCGTTTATTTGACGATGCAGCCGAATCCCGGCGATCACAATCCGGTGGATGTGCGCTGCACGTTGCACAGCGGCGAAGCCACCATCGGTGAAACTTGGACGTATCAATGGAGCCCGCCTTAAAAAATTTGACCGACGGTTCCGGTGAAATCGCCGGCCGTTCGCTGGAAGAATGGAATGCGGCGTATGCGAAGGTGGAAAATTATTTTCACGCTTTGCGCATCCGCAACAAGCCGTTGCTCGGCCAGTTCGTCCAGCGCGTGCTCGAACGCGCGCAAAAACGCGCCCCCGCCGAGCCGCTCCGCTCCGCCACCGAACTCGCGGTCGAAGAAATGGAACGGCTCGTGACTGGCTGGTTCGCGGAAGTGTTGCAGACCTCGCCCACGAATTCCGACCAGATGCTTTCCACGCGCGGCCGGCTGGCGTTGCTGCTCGCCGACATGCCGGGCAAATGGCAGGATCAATTTCTGCGCCCCGGGCCATGGCCGGAAGAATTCGTCACCGCGATGCGCGAGAATTTTTTGCTCGCCGGCCCGGATTTTCAACTGTCTAAAATGACGCCGCGCCCGCTGGACCTCGGCCCGATCACGACACTTTCCAATCTCGGAAAATTTCCGTATTTCCGCATGGTGTTCGCCTGGATTTTGTTCGCGCTGCTGCTCGTCGCCATTTTCTGGCTTACTCATGGCGGCTTCGATCGCATCAAAGATCACTGGTCACTGTTGATTGACTGGTTCAAGCAAAATGGTTGACGCGTCGAACATTTCTCCCGTCACGCCCCCGCGCATCCGGCGCGGCTGGCGGCTGTTTTTATTTTATTCATCCGCGCTTTTGCTGACGGGGTTTGTCTCGATGATCTTTGCCGATCTGCTGTGGCGCAAGGGCTGGTCGGCCTCGCGCACCGTGTTGCTGGTGCTGTTCGTTATTTTATTTTTGCTGACGGCCGTCGGTTGCACGCACGGAGTTTATGGATTTTTGATCCGCATTTTCGGCACACGCCGCCGCATCACGGCGTCGAAAAATTTCCGCGACCAGAAAATTTCCGGCACCAGCACCGCGATCATCTTTCCGATCTACAACGAAGACGCCCTGCGCGTTTATGAAGGCTTGCGCGCAACCTACGAATCGCTCGCCAAAACCGGCCAGCTCGACAGCTTCGATTTTTTCATCCTGAGCGACTCCACCGATCCCGACAAATGGGTGGATGAAGAACGCCGCTGGCAGGATCTCGTGCGCGACCTCGACGCGCTGGGGAAAATTTATTATCGCCGCCGCCTGTTCAACGAAGAACGCAAGAGCGGCAACGTGCGCGATTTTTTGAACACGTGGGGCCGTCGCTACCGTTACTTTGTTTGCTGCGATGCCGACAGCGTGATGCGCGGCGAAACGCTCGTGGATTTGGTGAAATTGATGGAAACCCATCCGACCGTCGGCCTGATCCAAACCGTGCCCGCGCTCGTGAATGCCGAATCACTTTTCGGCCGCATCCAGCAATTTGCCAACCGCCTTTACGCGCCGGTTTTCATCGCGGGCTTGAATTATTGGGCGCTCGATTTGGGAAATTATTGGGGCCATAACGCCATCATCCGCACCGAGCCGTTCATGCAGTTTTGCGACCTGCCGCAATTGCCCGGAAACAAACCGTTCGGCGGGCAGATTTTGAGCCACGATTTTGTCGAGGCCGCGCTGATGCTGCGCGAAAATTGGGAAGTCTGG
>JAMFSG010000290.1 GCA_026225155.1 Verrucomicrobiota bacterium | reverse complement strand
CTTGCGGCCTTCGGCGACTCTGCGAGGCTGGAGATTTTTGGTTTAGTGTTTTGGTCATGGCGCGTTTTTTTTAAGGGAAACGCCGCTATGGTCTCACCGTCTCTCGCTTACTGCTCCGCCATTTTTTTTAAGGTTCTTAACTCCCGCGCGCGCGGGGCGTTTTATTTCCGGCGACGCAGGGCAGGAGCCACGCCAGCGAGACGGCTATCCGGTAACGCCCGATCTTTCGCTGTCATGCCTCCTGCACGCCGGAAATAAATCTTAGTCACTTCAAAAAATGTCTCCGCCATCAGTGAAGCAAGCGACATACGGCGGGACACGAGCGGCGAACATCAAAAAAAAGCTTATGAAAAATAAATTATCAGGTGAAGCCGCGACGCCAGCAAACGCCGATCAGCAATCACCAATCAAATATAACTACAACCGCGAACTGCCCACGCAGAAGGTTTTGGAATTGTTGAAACGCGAATTGCCGCAGCAATACGAACTGGCCGAGATTGTGGGCAAATGGATATCTGCCGACGTTACGCCAAAAAGCTAGCAGAAAAAAGCGGCCTCTGTTTCCGGAGGCCGTTTGAGCAAAAAATCAGTCCTCAATAATGGCGCATATCCTGATACGTTTACAGGGAAACTAAATCAGTGCTTTCTTAATCAAATCCAACAACTTCATGATGTGGGAATGCCTTATCACATCGCCGACGAGCGCACGCTTGAAACGCATGCCATTCGCGACCTCAAAGGTTTGCGAACCGGAAATTGCCTCTGCAAGAATATGCTTGTGGCCGAGGGCGCAAAACTGAATGAGCCGGGCCGCCGTTTAGCCGGACAATTGGAAACGCAACTGGCATCCGGCGGTGATTTATATTTGGCTCGCGGGCAAAAATATCACCGCCGAAATCACGGAGGATGAAGACCGCCAAGTTGTGCGCCACGAATCCAGTGAAGCCGTAACAATTTCACCATGAAAATTTTTCAACGAAGCACAGTATTTCTGATTTTATTTTGCGTATTGACTGGCATTTTGTCGGCCAAGGCAGCTGTGTATCAATGGTCGGTTTCAGTTGATTCAGTGACGCTGCCTAATTCCAGTGAACATCCGCGCGCGTTTTTGTGGATTCCGCCGAATTGCAAACAAGTTCGCGGCATTGTGATTGGCCAGAACAATATGCTCGAAGAAGGAATTTTGCAGCATCCTGAATTTCGTAGAACGCTAACGCAACTCGGCTTCGCCGAAATTTTTATCGCGCCGACTTTCGATACCTGGCAGAACACGACGAACAACGACAACATTAACCAAAAATTTAACACGCTATTAAAATCTCTGGCTGACGAATCCGGTTACGAAGAACTACGATTCGCGCCGGTCATTCCCATCGGCCATTCCGCGATGGCGACTTTTCCGTGGGATTTTGCTGCGTGGAATCCGCAACGCACCCTGGCGATTTTGTCCGTTCACGGCGATGCACCATTAACCCATCTCACAGGCAATGGCCGCGCGAATGCGGATTGGGGCGATCGGAACATTGACGGCATTCCGAGTGTGATGGTCATGGGTGAATATGAATGGTGGGAGGATCGGCTTGCCCCGGCGTTTGCTTTTCAGGCCAAATATCCGGCGACGCCGCTGGCGATTTTTTGCGACGTCGGCAACGGACATTTCAATTATTCCGACCAACTGGTGGATTTTCTGGGGCTGTTCATTCGCAAAGCGGTTGAATGGCGACTGCCCGCCGATGCGCCGTTGGATAAGTCTGTGGAATTAAAACCGGTGGATCCGCGCCAGGGTTGGCTCGTAGACCGCTGGCGTTACGATCAGCCGCTCACCGCTCCGGCGGCATCTTGGGCCAAATACACAGGCGACCGCCGCGAGGCGTTCTGGTGCTTTGATAAGGAAATGGCACGGACGACAGAAAAATATTATAACCGCCAGCGTGGCAAACTGCCGCAATTGACGGGCTTCACGAGGGATGGAAAAACGATCGCAGTGAACCCGAAGGCGTTTGAGCTGGTTCAACTGAAAATTCCACCATTGGACGCGACCCTGACATTCCATCTGCAAGGCGCGTTTCT
>JAMFSG010000289.1 GCA_026225155.1 Verrucomicrobiota bacterium | reverse complement strand
CGACATCGAAATCGCGCGTCGCGTGGGTTGCACGAAAGTGAATATTGACACTGATTTGCGCATGGCGATGACTGCCGGTATCCGCAAAGTGTTCGCGGAAAAACCGGGCGAATTCGATCCGCGCAAATACATGGGACCTGCGCGTCAGATGGTCAAAGACCTCGTCCGCCACAAAGTGAAAAACGTTTTGTGCAGCGCCGGCCACGCGTTTGACTGAAATTGAATCTGGGACGGCACACGCCGTCCCTCCCGAATCCAAAAAAAGCTCTGGGCGATTTTTCGCACGGGGCTTTTTTATTTTCAGAATTTGAACCACGAAATACACGAACCACGCGAAAATCCGTCGAGGCAAAACTTGTTAGCCTTTTCGCTTTTTTATTTCGCGCGGTTCGCATATTTTGCGGTTTATCAATCTGCCTTTTCCAGCGCCAACGGCGCAACCGATAATAGCCCGCAGTTTCAACTGCGGGTTCCCGTTCCAAATCAGAAAGTCCCGGAGGGACGGCTGAAAACAACATGATTCAATCGCCCCGCCGGGGCTTGTGGTTTGATTTCATTTTTCTCCCGCTATTGTCAGCCGCTGCGGTGCAGCTTTTCATTGTGCCAACCGCGCCAAAAATTTTCCACGCTGGCACAATATTTGCGCCAAAACTTCCGCTGGTGAAAACCCGCGAGAAACGTAAAACACAATCTCCCTTTGTTTTCAATAGTTTTGCGCTCATTAAATATTTGGCATCGCCGAAGCTGATTAGCTTTCCGTTGGAAACAAAAACAAAATCAAACAGAAAGAAAACAATTATGATATTAGCCCAATGTGAACAGCCCAGTGTCGGTTACAGCCGAGTGACCAGCTTGCAGGCGGAACTAGACCGCTTGTTCGGGGCGACGCGCGCGTTTGCACCCGCGCTCGACGTGCAGGAAGACAAGGACAATTTCAGCGTGCGCGTGGAATTGCCCGGCCTGAAACGCGAGGACATCGAAGTCGCGCTCGACGACGGCACGCTCGCCATCACCGGTGAACGCAAAGCCGAAACTGTCAGCGAAGGCGCGGAAGTTCTGCGACAAGAACGCAGCTACGGAAAATTCTCCCGCACGCTCACGTTGCCGTCCGCCGTGAAAGCGGATGAAGTGAAAGCCGCCTACAAAGACGGCGTTCTCACCGTCACGCTGCCGAAAGTTGAGGAAGCCAAACCGAAACAGATCGTCGTCAGCGAATAAACGCGGGGTCAATAAGGAAGGCAGGAATTCAAGAAACGGAATTCCTGCCTTCTTGCTTTCTTTATTTTCATCCGCGTTCAACACCGCTCGACAAAGTTTCGTTCCCGCGCCATCTTGGTTTCATGGCATTTGAATCCGAATCGCCGTTCGACTCGCTCTGGCAGGAATACGCCCGCGTCTTCCGCGATTGGGACGACCTCACGCTCGCGCGCTGGCTCGCGCAGACGCTCGGCCAGTTCGCCGGGCGCGCGTGGCGTTCGTCGCATCCGCTCGTCGGCGCGTATCTGCTCGCCGCGAAAATCGCGCACGACCGCCAGATCTGGTTCAAGCGGCTCGCCACGCCGCCCGCCGCCTACGCGGAATCGCCGTGCTGCCGCGCGCCGTTTCTGCCGTTGCTCACGCGCGATGTCCACAACGCCGGCCTCATCTGCCAGCATTGCAGCGAAACGCTCGTGCCGTTCGACGAAATTCCCGGCGACCTACGCGGTGAAATCGAAACGTGGGCGAAAAATTACGAACCCGTCCACGCCGTCGCGCATTGGGACGACCGCCAGCGCCGTCGCGTGGGCAATTACGACGACGCTTACGAAAACGCCGCGAAGGAAGCGGAAAATTTTCTCCATCAACTCGGCCGTAATCTCGCGCCGAAATTTTTGGAAACCTACGCCGCCGTGATCTGGGAAGACCAGGACGAATGCCTCGAAGTCCGCCCCGAAGATGTGCCAATCTGATTTACGATTTGCGATTTTGGATTTACGATTTGAAAAAGTGCCGCTGATGTTTGGTTGGCGAAATGAAATGTTAGGCGTTCTTCGCGCTATTATATGCCACTGGATTCAATAGAAGATTATGACCGCCTCGGCGCGCATCTCGCCGAGATTGATGCGCCCTTGGCCGCTTTTGCTGCCAAGCATGGTTATACTGTTTATCCACGTCTTTCAGGCGGGCGTTATCCAAACCGACGAATCACACAAGAGGGTTTGATATTTCGCAGTATCCACATCTCGATGGACGATATGCCGAGCGGTGAGCGTTACGACCATTTCTTTCCCGATATTCCATACACTGTATGGGGCGGTGCGTGGATTGACGACCACGAAAAGCATATCCGTTGGTCTTGTGCGAGTGTTCTCATTCGATCTGTGCCTTTTATTTTGCTTACTCGGACATTACAGGTTCACCTTGACCACTTTCACGGATATTTATCAGGTATATCAGAAGACTATGTCAGAGCTTGTGCTCGCACTTCATCACTCGGCACATTACCTACATGACGCCATATTCCAGATACTCGGAAACGCCTAACAAGTCGCTGAAGCTAATCGCCGTTGACGCGATTCGACAAGTCAGTAGTTTAGCTGGTTATATTGAAATCGCAATTTGATTCGCAATTCAAAACCGGTGCGTAAATCGCATATCGTAAATCGAAAATGATAAAATGGATTTTCAAATGGCTGCTGCGGCTTTTCATTCTGGCCGTGGTGCTGGTCGTGATTTTTTTCCTGTCGCTGAATTCCATTTTGCGCGTGCTCATCGAACACAACATCCGCAGGCAGACCGGCATGGACGCGGAGATCGGCCGCTTCCAGCTCGGCCTACTCGAGCCGACCATCACGATCCAAAACCTGAAGATTTACAATCCGCCGAGTTTTGGCGGCACGCCGTTTTTGGAGATTCCCGAAATCCACGTTGAATATGACCGCACCGCCATCGCGCAACGCGAACTGCATTTCACGCTCGTCCGTTTCAATCTGGGCGAACTCGATATCGTAAAAAATGCGGCGGGCCAGACGAACATTTTTTCCATCGGCCTCGCCATTCCGAAAAATCCCAGCGGCAACGGCACCAAACTCAAAGATGAATTCAAGCGGCAAACCAATCTTGAATTCACCGGCATTGACGCGCTGAATGTGTCCGTCGGCACCTTGAAATATATTGACCTGAAAGACCAACGGAACAATCGCACGCAAAAAGTGGATGTTGAAAACCAAGTTATCCCCAACGTAAAAGCACCGGCGGATCTTACGGGATTGGCGTTCCTGATCGGTTTGCGCAGCGGCGATTTCTTCACAATGTTCGTGGACCCGAAAGCCAAAAACGCGGACGCGCTGAAATTATTTTGGTAAAAAAATTGGTGGGGCGAGCGTCCTCGCGAGCCGAACGTCGCCACACCAAGCGGCTCGCGAGGACGCTCGCCCCACCGAACTCAGCCACTACCTTCAATTGCAACGGCTCGACATAAAATCAAATTTTCCTTAACTTCCGGCGTGCATCGTGATTCGCTCAAATCCGTTTCCCGCCTCGTCGTCAAACTCGGCACCGGCGTTTTGACTGACAGCCGGAAGCTCATTGATCCCGCGCAATTGGAACAACTGGTCGCGCAAGTCGCCGCGTTGAAAAAAACCGGCAAAGAAGTCGTGCTCGTGACGAGCGGCGCGGTCGGCGCGGGCATGGGCGCGCTCGGTTACGAATCGCGTCCGGCCAATCTCGCGGAAAAACAAGCCTGCGCCGCCGTCGGCCAATCGCGGCTCATGGCGGCTTACGACAAACTTTTTTCCGCACACGGAATTTTGGTCGCCCAGGTTTTGCTCACGCACGAGGATTTGGAACATCACGAACGGCATCTCAACGCGCGCAACACGCTTGTCACCTTGCTCGATCGCGGCGTGGTTCCCATCATCAACGAAAACGACGCCGTGTCGTTCACGGAAATCAAATTTGGCGACAACGACAAATTATCCGCGCTCGTCGCCTCGCTTTTGCCCGCGGATTTGCTGGTGATTCTGACGACCGTGGATGGCGTCATCGAAAATTTCGGCAAGGAAAATTCCAAGTTGCTTCCGGTCATTGAGCAGATTGATGCCGCAATCGAAGACATGGCGGGCGGCACGACGAGCGCGACGGCGGTCGGCGGGATGAAATCGAAAATTGACGCGGCGAAAATCGTCATCCGCTCCGGCATTCCGCTCGTCATCGCGTCCGGCAAAAAGAAAAACGCGCTCGCGGAAATTTTGAGCGGCAAAGCCGAAGGAACTTTATTCGTTGCGCAGCCGACGAGGTTGCAAGGCCGCAAACGTTGGATCGCATTTTTTCATCATCCCAAAGGCACGCTGTTTGTGGACGATGGCGCAAAACGCGCGTTGCGCGAAAGCGGCAAAAGCTTGCTGCCGCCCGGCGTCGCGCGTTGTGAAGGCGATTTCGCGGCGGACGACGTGGTGCGCATCTGCGATCTCGATGGCATGGAATTCGCGCGCGGCATCACGCGCTTCAATTCCGCCGCGGTGCGTGAAAAAAATTTACCGAAGGAAGAACTTGTTCATCGCGATGACTTGGTGATTTTGTAAAGCTCCGCAAAGTTTCTGATCAAACTTGCGCCGGAATTTTTCACACGTTCCGCCGTTTTCAAAACTTCCGCATGCGATAAGTTTTCTTTGCTGATGCCCGCCGCCAGATTGGTGATGCAGGAAATTCCCGCGACGCGCAAGCCGCATTGCCGCGCCACGATCGCTTCTGGCACCGTGCTCATGCCGACGGCGTCCGCGCCGAGTTTGGCGAATGCGCGGATTTCCGCCGGCGTTTCGTAAGTCGGCCCGCTCACGGCCAGATAAACACCGCGCTGCAATTTCAGTCTGGCATTTTTCCCGGCCTTGAACAAATGCTCGCGCAATTTTTGATCGTAAGTTTTCGTCAAATCCACGAAGCGCGGCAAATCTTTTTGGTGCGGTCCGCGCAATGGATTTGTGCCCATGAAATTGATGTGATCGGTGAGCGCCATGAAATCGCCGGCGCGAAATTTTTTATTCAAGCCACCCGCCGCGTTCGTCAAAAGCAAATCTGTTATTCCAAAAGCCGCAAGCGTGCGCGTGGCGAAGGTGACGCGCTCCATTTCGTGGCCTTCGTAAAAATGCGCGCGTCCGCTCAAGACCAGCACCGGCGTCTGGCCGAGATGGCCGAAATACAATTCGCCCGCGTGGCCGCTGACGGTCGGTTTGGGAAAGCCGGGGATTTTGGCGTAGGAAATTTTTTTGGCCACGCGCAGTTCCGTCAGCGCGTGATGAAATCCGCTGCCGAGCACGATGGCGAGCGCCGGGCGCAGCGGTGAAATTTTTTTGAGATGCGCGGCGGCAGTTTGTGCTGTGAAATTTGAACTCATTTTTTCGATTAAACTCATGTGCGTGTAAATTTCAATTTTCTGAAACCCCGTTAGTTTCAAAAACGAAAACATTCAATAAATTATCATTTGTTTGCGGTCGGATTAAAAAACTTTTCGGAAAAAACCCGTTAATCAAAAGGTCTATTTTCCCACTAACAACTTTTAGCGGTGGCGGAACGGAGCTGCGCATTGAAAAATGCACATATTTTAATTCATTGAACGTCACAGAATTCGGATTAAAAACCGGTGAGCCATCTGCTGGCGGATATAAATTTATTTCAAACCCCAAATCATCTGAATTGGTTTTGGAATCTGAAACAATATCAATCATTGCGCTGATTTGCCCCATGACTGGAATTTCTGAATCAAAACTTTCACCGGTTTCTTTTCCAAATTGGAAAAAAACCATTTCGTGTTTTTGTAATTCTTTATCATCGCTTAATAAAAAAGGCAGCGTTGAAGGCAGCCTATCAGAACCAGAATATAAATTAGGTTCGATATATTTTTTGGGCAGGTTCAGATTTGCCGCAAATCCATCGAATGGTTGCTGTAGCACGAGGGAAACGCGCCCTATAATGGATACAATAGGTAAGTTTTTTGGATCGTTTTTAATCACCATTTGCCTCATTTGCCATTCCCCTTCCGCAGTTATTGCGGCAACTGCGACCTCAATTCCAACGCCTATAATAACGAACCATTCTCCGATATATTTGACCGACTTTCTGCGTGTTTCAGTTAGAAATTTATATTCATACCATTCCTTGTTGTCGCCAAAATGCTCCATTAACAATCCAATGCCGACCAACAACCCGCCTAGTGCGGCTACAAGAAT
>JAMFSG010000023.1 GCA_026225155.1 Verrucomicrobiota bacterium | reverse complement strand
CATCCAGAAAATTGTTCTGCATGCACCAGAGCACCAGCACCTGCACTTCGACCGCCAGCGGATTGTACTGGTTTTGCTTGAACAATTCCACAATGCGCTTGCCGCGTTCGAGCAGCGCCTGGGTCTTGGCATCAAGATCGGAACCGAACTGGGCAAATGCCGCGAGTTCGCGGAACTGGGCGAGATCGCCCTTGATGCGGCCGGCCACCTGCTTCATCGCCTTGATCTGCGCGGCGGAACCGACGCGGGAGACGGAGAGACCGACGGAAATGGCGGGGCGCACGCCCTGATAAAACAAATCCGTTTCCAGATAAATCTGGCCGTCCGTGATCGAAATCACGTTCGTCGGAATGTAAGCCGAAACGTCGCCCGCTTGCGTTTCGATGATCGGCAACGCCGTCAACGAACCGTTGCCGTATTTTTCAGAAACGCGTGCGCTGCGTTCCAGCAAACGGCTGTGCAAATAAAACACGTCGCCCGGATATGCTTCGCGACCTGACGGACGTTTCAAAATGAGCGCGACTTGGCGATACGCAACAGCGTGCTTCGACAAATCATCATAAATGATCAGCGCGTCTTGGCCATTATCCATGAACCATTCGCCGATGGCCGCACCGGTGAACGGCGCGAGATATTGGTTTGATGCAGAATCGGAAGCCGCTGCCACGACGACAATCGTGTAAGGCATCGCGCCCGCTTCTTCCAAAACGCCGATGACGCGCGCCACGCTGGATTGCTTCTGGCCGACGGCGACGTAAATGTTGTAAATCGGACGGAAATTTTTATCGCCCGCAGCTTCCGCCGCTTTGTTGATGCGCGCCTGATTGATCATCGCGTCCACACCAATCGTAGTTTTGCCCGTGCCACGGTCGCCGATGATCAATTCGCGTTGACCGCGACCGATCGGAACCATCGCGTCAATCGCCATGATGCCGGTTTGCACCGGCTGGCTGACGGATTTGCGGCGGATGATGCCGGGCGCAATTTTTTCAACCGGATAAGAAACGTCGCTGGCGATCGGGCCTTTGCCATCAAGCGGCTGGCCAAGCGTGTTGACCACGCGACCAAGCAAACCTTTGCCGACCGGAACCTGCAACAGTTTGCCCGTTGTGCGAACTTCATCACCTTCTTTGATCTTGGTGTAATCGCCCAAAATGATCGCGCCGACTTCGGTTTCTTCGAGGTTGAGCGCGAGGCCGGTGACACCGTTGCCGAAATCCAACATCTCGTTGAGCATCGTGTCCGTCAGGCCTTCAATCTTCGCCACGCCGTCGCCGATTTCGCGGACGATGCCGACGTTTTGCTTGGCCGTCGCGGTCTTCGCGCCGCTGATCTGCGCTTCAATTTCCTGCAATAAGTTGCTCATAAAAATTCGTTAAAAACTCTGTTCCAATTTTTCCAGACGCGTTTTCACACTGCCGTCGTAAAGATCGCTGCCGACCTGGATGCGCATCCCGCCGATCAATTGCGGATTGATAAAATACTGGATGTCCAATCCGCTGCCGTATTGTTTTTCCAGATTCGCGCGAATGCCATTTTGCTGCGCCGGCGAAGTTTCCACCGCGTTTTCCACGCGCACGCTGCGGCGCGCCAGTTCCAATTTCACCAAACGATGCAAGCGCGACAAAATTTCGACATAGCCGCGCGGCTTTTTTTCCGCCAACAACGTGATCGCCTGCCGGACGCGATTTTCGTCCAGCAATCCGCTCACGAAACAACTGCGGAACAGTTGCCGCGCTTCACGTTGTGCTTGTTTGGAGATTTTCATTTTTTGTAGCGGCAATCTCTGACTGCCGAAACGACGCTCAAAGAGCGCTACATTTATGCCGACAATTGTTTTTCGGTTTCCTGCGCAAGACGTTGCTGATCATCCTGCGTCAACACTTTGCCCGTGACCGTCGCCGTGGTTTGCACGACTAAACGTCCGACTTCGCGCTTCAATTCCGCCAGCATCTGCACCCGTTCTTGGGCGGCGGCTTCGCGCGCCTTCGTGACGATTTGTTCCGCAGCGGCAATGGCTTTCTGCGTTTCCGTTTCGCGCACGCGTGCGGCAGCTTGACGTGCGTCTTCGATCAGCTTATTCGCCTTGTCACCGGCATCGGCCAAAGTTTTTTGGCGGTCAACTTCGGTCTTGGCAAGTTCAGCCTTGATCTTGTCGGCGTTGGCGACACTGTCGGCGATTTTTTGCCGGCGAGCGGCGAGCATTTCAAAAATCGGCTTGTAGGCAAAACGCCACAGCACGAACAGCACGATGGAGAAGTTTATCAGCGACGCGATAAACTCCGGCCATTTTACGCCAAGGGTTTCGAGCATAACGCCTCTTATTTGGTCGGGATCACGATCCAAGCCAGAATCGCCATACCTTCGGCGAGCGCCATGCCGATGAACATGAACGTCAGGATTTTGCCGGCGAGTCCGGGATTGCGGCTCATGGCGATGACGCCGCCAGCCGACGCAATGCCGATGCCGATGGCCGCGCCACCGAAGGCCAGCCCGATGTGGATGTTTCCGTAAGCTTCTGCGAGCATCATATACTTTCTTTCTTTTTAGTTTGGTTGGTCGCAACCGCTTTTGATCGCGGCTGCAAATTGATTCAATGACCGTGTTCGTCCGACGGCGTGCACAGCGTGCCGACGAACGCAATCGTCAACATCGCGAAAACAAACGCCTGCAATAGGCAGACGATCGTTTCAAAAAAATAACCGGGCAAAGAAAATAGCACCGCCATCAGAAATGACTTTTGCGCCAGCGCCATGGACAACATCGTTTCACCGCCGAAAATATTTCCGTAAAGCCGCAACGCCAGCGCGACCGGACGGATGAACAGGATCGAAAAAGATTCCATGATGCCGATGAAAATGAACAGCAGCAGCAGCGGCACAAATGCCAGCTTGCTCGTCTCAACTTTCACACCGAAAACGTGTTTGACCAAACCCATCACGCCGTTGTAACGCAATGCCCAAAAAAGACTCATCACGAAAAAAATCGAGGCCATCGCGAAAGTCAGATTCGCGTCCGAAGTCGGCGGACGGAAAAACGGCCGCCCAACCTCCGAAACTGCGAACGGCAATGAACTGGCAACATCCCGAATTCCGTAGCCGATGCTGCCGACGCCTGGAATCAAATCCACCAAGTTGGAAAGAACAGCGAAAAGAAAAAATGTGGTGGCAAACGGAAAAACCCAGCGCACAACTTTTGGCTCGAGCACGCCGCCCGCGAGATCTTCCCAAGCTTCACAAAGCGCTTCGATGGCATTTTGCATTCCTGACGGGATTTCCGTCACTTTCCAAGTGCTCAAACGGACGATCAGCAAAATCGCCAGCGCCACAATCCAAGTGCAGACCATCGAGTTGGTGACCGGCAATGGTCCGATGTTAAAAAGCACCGGCGCGATCGCCGGAACAATTTGAGCGGGTGCTTCGGGTTGCGTTGAAGCGGCGATTGAATTTGAAATGGCTCCAGAAGGCAGACTGTCCGCGCCAGTCGGCACTGACGTCTGCGCGTGCACATTGATCGCCAGAATTGCGGCAAAAAACGCGCAGACCAAAAAGATTTTGCAGAGTTGCTTCACTTCAAAAATTAGCTCAAACGACACCGATTGCTCAATTAACCAAACCGATTATGGGTTCGAGAAAATGAAGTCTGCCTCATCGTGAAAAATTTCACAAGCTCTTTTTGAAATTTTTTTGATGCAATCTTAACATCGTCAAAACACCTGAATTCAAAGCCGTTTTAGCATTTTCTCACCAGTTTTCCCGCAGCGATTCCGGCGTTTTTCCCTGCGCGCGCAATGTCCGCAAACTTAAGGCGTCATGACGTTTCGCCAGCCGCTCGCCAGCGCCATCTAACATCAACCCACAATGATAAAAATCCGGCGATGCCAGTTTTAGGGCGCGATAAATCAAAATCTGCCGCGCGGTGCTGACGAGCAAATCTGCACCACGCACAACTTCGGAAATTTGCATCGCCACGTCATCCGCGACGCACGCGAGCTGATACGCCGGAACATCGTCCGGCCGCCAAACCACAAAATCGCCAAAATCTTTTCCCGCGATAAATTTTTGTTCGCCTAAATTTTTATCCGCGAACGAAACGGTTTCGCCGTCAGGAACCCGAAAACGCCAACTGAATTTACGATTTACGATTTCGGATTCACGATTTGAACGGCAGGTTCCGGGATAAATCGGTTCTTCATCATTTTCCGCGTGCGGTGCGCGCGCGGCATCGCGGATGTCTTTGCGTGAACAGGTGCAAGGGTAGATGAAATTTCCCGCGCGTAATTTTTTCAGCGTCGCGCGATAAAAATCCATCCGCCCGCTTTGATTGTAAGGCGCAAATTTTCCGCCAACGTCCGGGCCTTCGCTCCAAGCAAATCCAAACCAGCGCAGATCTTCGAGCATCGCGTCCACGAATTCCATTTTGTAACGCGTGGAATCCAGATCGTCGTTCCGCAAAATCAATTCGCCGCCGTTTTGTTTTGCGCGTTGTTGCGCGATCCAAAAGGTGCGCGCGTGGCCGAGATGCAAAAAACCCGTCGGCGACGGCGCGAGACGTCCGCGATATTTCATACGGTTCATTCTTTGGACAGGATTAACAGAATTCCACAGAATTAAATTCTGAAAAATTTTGTTAATCCTGTCTAAAATTTTTCTTCAGGATTTGCCGCCAGCCATTCGCTGAATTTCGGCAACGGCGTTGATAGAATTTTTTGAACTTTAGAAATATCAAACGAAGTATCCAATGCGCGCGGCGGCCCGGCAAAATCTTTCGCCGAACCGGCTTGGATTTGCGCTTTGATTTCCGGCCAGCGTTTCAACAGCAACTCGCCGATTTGCAAACGCGATAATTTTTCCGCGCCGGCGACATGAAAAATTCCCGCGCACTTTTTCTCCACCAATTCCCAGACCGCACGCGCCGTTTCCGCCGCCGGAATCGGGCAGCGAAATTCGTCCGTGAACAGCGTCATCCCCTGCCCTGACGTTTGCAGCGCATGGCGCAATTGCTCATTGAACGCGCGATTGCCGGAAAATGATTTACCGCCGTTTATTGAAGTGCGCACGACGAGGTGCCGCGGATTTTGCAAAACGATTTTTTCCGCAGCTACCTTTGTCTCGCCGTAAAAAGTGATCGGATTTGCGACGTCGGTTTCGACGTAATTGCCTTTGCGCCCGTCGAAAATCAGATCGGTAGAGAAAAAAATGAAAGGAATTTCCGCCGCCAATTCCGCGAGCTGTTTCGTGGTTTCAACATTCACGCGCTGCGCGAGTCCGGGATTTTTTTGCGCATCGGCAACATTGGTGATCGCCGCGCAATGGACGATGAGTTGCGGTCGGTCTTTTTTGAATTCCCGCTCGACAGCGGCGAAATCCAGCAAATCAAAATCAACGCGGGTCAAGGCACGAACGCGCCAATGCGGAGCAAATTCCGGCGCAGTCTGAACGAGATGATTTCCAATCAGCCCGTTCGCGCCGGTGATCCAAGCCAGAGGTTTAATCACTGAGCCGCTTGGTAAGATCGCCATACGCATCAATCCGACGGTCGCGCAGGAACGGCCAGTGCGTGCGCGTGACGTCCACGTTCGCGAGATCCACGGGCGTGATCAAAATTTCTTCCTTGTCGGAGCTGGCTTTGGCGAGAATTTCGCCCGATGTGCCAGCGACAAAACTTTGACCCCAAAATTCAAGGCCGTCGCCGCCGACGCCATCGAGAACTTCGTGGCCAATGCGGTTCACGGACGCGACGTAGCAGCCATTCGCTACGGCGTGCGAACGCTGGATAGTTTCCCACGCGCTGTGTTGCTTGATGCCGTATTTTTTCTTTTCGCTCGGATGCCAGCCGATGGCGGTCGGATAAAAAAGGATTTCCGCACCTTGCATTGCGGTCAGGCGTGCAGCTTCGGGATACCATTGATCCCAACAGATGAGCACGCCGATCTTCGCGTATTTGGTCTGCCACGCCTTGAAGCCGAGGTCACCGGGCGTGAAATAAAATTTTTCGTAGAACAGCGGATCGTCGGGAATGTGCATCTTGCGATAGATGCCGAGCAGCGAACCGTCGGCGTCAATGATCGCCGCCGTGTTGTGATAAAGTCCGGCGGCGCGTTTCTCGAACAAAGACGCAACAATGACGACTTTATATTTCTTCGCGAGTTTCTGGAACGCATCGGTGCTCGGGCCGGGAATTTTTTCGGCCAGCAGAAAATTTTTGTGGTCTTCGGTCTGGCAAAAATATTGCGAACGGAAAAGTTCCTGCGTGCAAATAATTTTTGCGCCCTGCTTGGCGGCGCGTTCGATGAGCGCGACGGTTTTCTTCAGGTTCGCGTCGGGATTGGCCGACACGTCCGTCTGGATGAGGCCGAGTTTGATTTCGGTCGAAGCTGCGCGTTTCATACGTTTAAGTATTTTGGCGCGCCGACGATTGCGCGGCTTGCGCGAGGAAAATGGTTTTCAATTGCGCGTCGGTGGCCGTGGATTTTTTCGCCCGTTCCTGGCCGAAAAGTTCGCGGATAAACTTGCCGAGCGTCTCGTTGGTCGGACCGTAACCGTCGCGGTAAATATAATACTCGAGTTCATACATCAACTCGTCGGCGGTGGCGTAACGGCGATTCGGGTCGCGCGCGAGGCAATGATGCAAGATGTCGTTCAACTTTTCGTCAATGTTCGGATCGAGCGCGCGAAAATCAGGAATGGGCTGGTTCAAGATGCGATTGCGCGATTCTTCGGCGTTGGAGCCTTTGAATAAATTTCTTCCGAGCAGCAGATGCGCGAGCACGACACCGGCGGAAAAAATATCCGAGCGTTTGTCCGTCACCTGAAAATCCGCCTGTTCGGGACTCATGTAATCCGGTTTGCCCGCGACGACTTCGCCTTCTTGGTCGGTCAGAAAACCTTTGGCTTTAGCAATGCCGAAATCGGTCAGCTTCACGTCGCCTTCAAACGCGATGAGGATATTTTTGAAACTCACGTCACGATGGACGATGCCCATCGGCTTGTTATTTTTGTCCGTCTTGGAATGCGCATAAGCCAGCCCGCGCGCGATGCGGCTCGTGATAAAAATCGCCAGTTCTTTCGTCAACGGTTTGCGTTTGTCCGCGAGCTGATGGGAAAATTGTTCCAGATTCACACCGCGGATCAATTCCATCGCGATGAAACAAACGCCGTTCGCCTCGCCCAATTGATACGTCTGCACGATGTTCGTATGGATCAAATCCGCGACGAGCTTGGCCTCGCCGATGAAATTTTCGATGAACATCTTCTGGCTCGCGTAGCTGGGCCGGATGATTTTGATCGCGACGCGTTTGACGAAATCGCGCGCGCCGTGCTGCTCCGCTTCATACACGATGCCCATGCCGCCTTCAAAAATTTTGCGGATGATCTCGTAGCGGAATTCGTTCTGGATGCTAAACAACGGCACGTCGCCATGTTCGGAAATTACCTTGCAAAGTCAAGTCCCGCACGAATGACACATTGAAAAAACTTTGATATTTTCGCTTTTTTCGCTTGCACGCCGCGCGTATTGGATTTTAATTCGTTGCAAGTCTGTTGATTTTTCGGACTAAACAAACAACAACAACCAAACAACCTACAGAATAAAATATATGGCCAAAGCACTCTCCAAAGCCCAGATCGCCTCGCTCGTCGCGGAAAAAAACGGTCTTTCCAAAAAGCAAGCCGTTGAGATCCTCGACTACATCGCGTCGCTCGCCTACAAACATGCGAAAGACACGTTCACGCTGCCTGGCATCGGCAAGCTCGTTTTGAAAAACCGCGCCGCCCGCATCGGCCGCAATCCGAAGACCGGCGAACAGATCCAGATCAAAGCCAAACGCGTCGTGAAGTTCCGCGTCGCCAAGGCCGCGAAAGACGCGATCCTCGGCACGAAATAATCCGTTTTTGTCACAAAGGCGCTTCGATTTTTCGGAGCGCCTTTTTTTATTTCCTTGAACTGCACGCGGCGGCTTGCGAATTAAACAGCTTCCGGGTTTCCAAAATCGCATGGTCCGATTTTTAATTCATCGTCCGAAATGGATCGTCGTCGCCGTCGGCATTTTGACTTTCTGGCTGACGCAGACGGAATGGCTGAAAAGCGTCCAGCTTTGGCAGCGGGCGGAAGGCTTGCTGGTCAACAACCATTATCTGTTGCGCGGAAGTCGTCCGCCAAATCCGAACATCAAACTCGTCGGCCTCGGCTCCACTTCGTTCAAACTTGATATGCTCGCGCCGGAAGAGATCGCCGCTTCCCCGACGCTCCAACTGATGCAACAACCGTGGCCGTGGGATCGCCGCGTCTATGCCGCGATCTTGGAAAAGCTGATGAACGCCGGTGCGAAGGTGGTCGTGTTCGATTTTGTTTTCGCCAGCGAAACCGACGGCGACAAGGTGTTCGCACAGGCGCTGCAAAAATATAAGAATCGCGTCGTCATCGGCGAAATGTTTGCGGATGAAGAAAGTTTGGACTCCAAAACCAAAAAATTAACGACGCCAAATGCGCGGCTGACCTTGGACGGCACGGAATCAATCATCGGCTTGGTGAACATGTGGCCGGATTCCGACCAAATCATCCGGCAGGTCAAATTTCACACCTCAATCGAACGCGAATCCGATTTGCATGGATTTCCCGACAGCCTGACACACATCACCGCTCTGGCCGCGAATAAATTTACCGGCCGGTCCATCGCGCCGCCGGACAGCAGTTTTCACCTGGTTGATTTCCAAGGTGGTGCCGGCACTTACCGGCCATTGCCCGTGGAAGAAATGTTTGTTGACCGGTTATGGAATGGCGGCGGCCGGGGATTCAATGGCGGGATGATTTTCAGCAACAAAATCGTCGTCGTCGGCCCGACGGCGGAAATTTTTCATGACGTTCATACCACGCCGTTTGGCGACACGCCCGGCCCGGAAATCCAGTCGCAAATCATCGCCGCGCTTTTGAGCGGAAATGGTCTGGCGGAAACGTCGCCCGCCTTCGACATCATGCTCGCTTTGGGCGCGATGATCTTGGCGGTCATCGTCTGTCTGGGAATTCCGCAAGCATTGTTGAAAGGACTTTTGCTCGTCGTCACCACGGTGGTTTTTTTTGCGGTCTGCCAGCTGGCTTTCACAAAATTTAATTTAGTCATCACGATGATGCCGCCGCTATTTTGTTTCGTCGCCACCGGCGCGTTCGGGATCGTCTTTCAATATTCGCTGGAACAATTGGAACGCCGCCGTTATCGCAATGTGTTGGATCGTTACGTTTCAAAAAATGTCGCCAAAACAATTCTCGAGGATCGCCGCTCGTTCGTCGAAGCGTTAAAAGGCCGCAAACAACCGGTGACCGTTTTGTTTTCGGACATCCGCGGATTCACGACGATGACGGAAAGTTCCGATGCCGATAAATTGGTCGCGCAGCTCAACGAATATTTTGCCGACATGGTCGGCAGCGTTTTGCAAAACACCGGCACGCTGCAAAAATTTATCGGCGATGCGATCATGGCGGTGTGGGGCGACACTTACAGCGAAGGCGTTGACGCCGACGCTCGCAAAGCCGTGACCGCCGCGTTGCAGATGCGCGCCGCACTTGTAAAGTTGAACGCCGGCTGGAAAGAAAATCCCGACCGCGCCAAATTATCCATCGGCATCGGCGTGAACCACGGCGAAGTCATCGTCGGCAACATCGGCCATCCGCAACGCATGGAATTCACCGTGCTCGGCGACGGCGTGAATCTCGCGGCGCGGCTCGAAAGCGCGACCAAACAATTTCACACGGACATCCTCGTCGGCGAACTGGTGGAAAAACTGACGCGCGAAAAATTTGTGTATCGCACCGTGGATTTGTTGACGGTCAAAGGCAAAACCAAACCCGTCGAGGTGTTCGCGGTATTGAGCGACAGTTCCACGGCACCGCCGGCGTGGCTGGTCACTTATCAGGTTGCCGTGAAATTATATCGCCGCCGCGAATTCAAGGAAGCCGCCGACCGTTTTGAATTCACGCGCCAGCAAATTGGCGGCGAAGATTTTCTCTGCGAAATGTATCTCTCACGCTGCGCGGCGTATCAATTAAGTCCGCCGCCGGAAAAATGGGATGGCTCGTTCACGCTGACGGATAAGTGATTCATTATTTGACATTTATGTCCAAATAATGGTTGCCAGTTCGCCTGATTAAATATAAAAATCGGTTATATCGTTAAGGTGAATTGGAATGGGTTCAGGAGTTATGAAAAAAAGGGCTATCCTCTGGTTTTGTTTCGGTTGCGTTTTTGCCGCCATAAAAAGTTCTGCCATTGACTTGAAGCAGTCAAAAATCACGCAGGTTATCAACGACGTGCAGATTGTTTCGGCGACCGGTCAAACGCAAAAATCCGCGGCGGTGAACGATGTGTTCACCATGCCGGATATTTTGCGCACCGGCGCGGCTTCGCGCGCGGAACTTGTCGCCTCGGACGCCACCATCACGCGCGTCGGCGCAAATACGATTTTTTCCTTCGATCCCGCGAACCGCACGATTGATCTGCAGCAAGGCAGCCTGCTGTTCCATTCGCCGCACGGCAAAGGTGGCGGCACGATCCACACCGGCTCGGCCACGGCATCCGTTCTCGGCACGACCTTGATCGTCACGACCACGCCAAACGGCGGGATGAAAGTGCTCGACCTTGAAGGCCACGTTGAAGTGAAATTTCTCAACGGCCTCAAACAAAAACTCGCGCCGGGAGAAATGACTTTTATTTTGCCGGGCGGCAACCGGTTTGCGCCGATCGTCATTTTTCGCCTGGACGAACTGACCAAAAACAGCCTGCTCGTCAAAGGTTTCACCCAGCCGCTGTCGTCCATTTCACTCATCAATGATCAGATTCAAAAACAAATAAGCCTGATCAAATCCGGCCGCGCGACCGACACCGGTTTGCTGGTCGGCGACAATGCGAATCCCAACCAGGTCGAAGTGTTGGATCCGAATACAATCCAGGCTGTAAACGCCGCCAATTCACCGGCGGCCAATACCGCCCTCGGTTCCGATGCGACTCTCAATCAATCTTCGCTCACCGCCAAATCCATTCCCACGCCGCCGGACCGGGTTTTTACCGGCACGCCTTTCAATCTTCCTAACAGTGCTTTTTTTGCGGGCCAATCATTCATCGGTTTTGCCGGACGCAATATCAACATCAATTCCAGCCGCGGCGCCAAGACCCTGACCATAGATTTGAGCCCGTATGCGAACCTGTTTGCCTTCAACATGGTCGCGGCAAAAAATCTGAACCTTGATGGATCGGTCACATTCAGCGGATTTTCGGTGCATGACAGCGTTTATTTTTCACTCATTGCCGGCGGCCAAATCACTTTTGAACCCGGCATAACCGTGGCGGCGGATATTTCCAATCTGGGATTTTATTCGGCCGGCTCAATGACCTTGAACAATGACAACGTGAACAATGACAATGGAAACACCAGCTTCATTTCCGGCGGAAATGTTTCCGTGGAAAATGATTCATCAATTTTTGCCAATGGCAGTTTGGTATTAGCCGCCGGAGGCAACGTTGCCGTTTCCGGCTCCACCATCGTGGCGGGCAGCGTTTATTTTTCCCAGATCGGCGGAACTTTGACGCTGGATTCAAGCAGGTTTTTTTTAAACCAAGATGCACTTTTCTCTGCGGACAAAGCGGTCGCCATCAATAATTCCGCCATCTCCACCGATTCCGGCAGCGGCCGGGTCACCATCAATTCCCAATCCAAGTCCGTCACGCTGACCGGCACGTCCATCCAGGCACAATTTCTCACCGTGAATTCCGGCGACGGCATTTTGCTCGACGGCACGGGCGCAAAATTCGCGAGCAGCGGAGCAAATTCGACGGCGAGTTTTACCGCGCCAAATCTTGTAACTGTCAAGAATGCGGATTTGAGTGCATTTGCCATCCTTAACTTGGTTGCAAATACTGTTACCATTAATGGAGTTAATCTTCCAAAACTCACGGTAGTTGAAACCCTCACCGGTTTGGCAAATATAAATAATTCTGAACGGTTGGGTTATTTCAACATAATCAACAGTCAGTGGATGGGCGTGCCTATCACAAGCACAAGTCAAATCACTTTCTCGGGACCGCAAGGTAATACTTCTGGAATTTATTTAACCCCGATTCATCCATAAATTATTAAATTGCTGGAAATTTTTCCATGACCTTCACCAGAACACCTGCCGTTCTCACTTTAGTTTTTGGCAGCGTCGTTTCCCTGCGCGCGCAGCAGTCTGCCATCCAGCAATTGCAGAACATCCAGCAATCGCAGCAGCAGCAAACTCTTTTGCCGTCCACTTTTTCCGCCGGCACGAATGCGCCGGAATTATATAAAGGTGAAAACCGGGACGTCGGTCCGCAGCGCATTTTACGGCTCAACCCGCGCCCGGATTATTTCGACGTGCTGTTCGACAGCCAGGTTTTTTACACCGACAACGCCAACTATTCGCAGGCGCCTTACATGGTCGGCAGCACGGTTTATGTGAACACCGCGCAGGCCGCGTTCGCACCGCCGGCGTGGAATTTGGGGCCGGGCAAACTTTCGCTCGCCGCCGGCCTGGCGAGCCAGTGGTATAATTACGGCAACGAAAATCTCACGTCGCTCGACTTCGACGCGCAGACGGTTTTTACCGATGGCAAATATACGCTCGGCAACTGGCAATTTAACCTCGGTGCCAGTTATACGCGGCTCGTCAACCAATCGGATTACGGCCACGAAACTTACCGCGAATTTTTGCCGGAGATCGGCGCGCAACGCGTTTTTCCGATCAATGATAAAATGCTTTTCGCCGTCGGCGACCAGTTGGAATATCACTTCACCAAGGTGCCGTCGGAATTTGAAAGCCGTCCCGACATCAATGACCGTTTGGACGACACGCTTTATCTCACGTTCAGTTGGCAGATCACGCACGGCCTCATCTTGCAGCCGTATTATCGTTTCCAATATTCCCATTATCAGCGCAACACTTTGCTGGACGGCGATCGCAACGATTTTCTGCACACGTTCGGCGTCACGCTGGTTTATTACTTCAACCAGGATGTCAGCCTGCGCACATTCCTCAATTACAACCGCAAGCAGACGGACGATCCGCTCACGCCGGAATATCACGAATTTGAAGGCGGCATCGGCGCCGCGCTGGAATTCAAATTCTGAACCGCGTGCTCAATCGCGTTTCGGCAAAGTCGTGATGACCACGCCGATCAAAATAATTCCCGCCGCCCACACCGCCCGTTGCCCCAGCGGTTCGCCCAAGATCAATCGTCCGAGCAGCACGGCGATCACCGGATTGACGTAAGCATACGTGGCCAACCGCGCCGGCGTGGTCGTTTTCAGCAGCCACACATACGCGCTAAAACCGATCCACGAACCGAAGATGATGAGATAGACCCATGCGAACCATGATTGCATAGAAACGCGCGCGAACTGAAAATTTGCCGGTTCGCCGCGCCACCACGAAACCACGAGCAAACTTGCACCGCCGCAAATCATCTGCACCGCGGCGTTCATCCAGGGCGATTCCGGCTTTGCATGATAACGCGACCATAAAGAGCCGGACGCCCAGAAAAATCCCGCCAGCACCAGCGCGATTACGCCCCATGGATTTTTGGAAATCGCAATCCCGGATGAATTATGTCCGCTCACCAGCAAAGCGACGCCGCCAAAACCCACCACGATGCCGAGGATCGTGTGCAGCGCCGGACGTTTGCCCGCCGGACGCGACCAGTCCAGCAACGCAAACCACACCGGCGTCAGCGCCACCAATAGCGCGGCCAGATTCGATGACACGGTTTGCTCCGCCCAAACCACCAAACCATTTCCGCCGAGCAACAGCAACACGCCTGCGATCGCGGCGTTGAACCATTGTTTCCTGTCCGGCATCGACATACCCTTCAAACGCAACCAACCGAACAACAAAACGCCTGCGATCACAAACCGCGCGCCCGCCAAAAGAAACGGCGGCATCGTTTCCACCGCCACACGGATGGCGAGATAAGTCGAACCCCAGAAAAGATAAACCGTCGCGAACGCCACGATGATCAAAGTTCGCAACGAAACCGCCCGTGTTGTTATGTTCATTTTCAATTTCATTTCTGGCCGGCTGGCTCCACGGTGGAAAAAACAAAAACCCGCCGGAAGTTCCAGCGGGTTTCAGAAAACAGGTGATAATTTATTCGTTCAGAAATCCCGCCGACAGCCAGTGAAATGCCACGCTACACGTTTCAGCGCGGCGGCAGTCATCGGCTTGGTTGGTTTCACGAACATTTCGACGGGAGGTTGCGCCAATTATTTTGCCGGGTCAATAAATTTTCCGCCGCGCGTTGAGTGAAATGTTTAGAAGCTCGACTTTGTGAACGAAAAAATTATTGGCGCAGATCGGTTAGTTTTCGTTCCGCTTCGATTTGTGCGTCAGCGTCCTCACGGCCAAATGGTTTTAAGTCGCGACATTTTTTCAATTCCATTATTTCCAGATTCTTCTGGCCGGTTGCCGCATAAACCATCGCCAAACCAGAATGATTAAGAATGCGATTCGGCGCCAATACGATCGCTTGCTTGAAATTTTCTATCGCCGCTTCATTGCTGGCTTGAGGCAGTCCGCCATAAATGACTTTTACAAAGGCGCGGGACAGCAGACCTACATTGGCCATGCCGTAATTCCAACGGCCTAATAAGTAGTAGGCAATATCTTGCTTAGGATCGAGGGCGATGGTTTTCTCGGCTTCAAGCTTGAACAGTCGCGAGTAAGCCAGTTCGGTTTTGATGTCGTAAAGCGCGCAATTTTTGGCATAACAAACGGCGAGGCTGGCGTGCGCCAGGGCATTTTTCGGATCGGTTTTGACTGCTTGCAAGGCGCAGGTGAGCGCATTCTTCAGCAAAGTTTTTTGCACCGTCGCCGAATTGGTCAGATAGGTCAGATCGCAGTAATGGCGGCATAACACACATAAGTCCGGCGCATTGCTGGATATCAATGGTTCAGCTTGATCATACCAAGCCAGGGCGGTTTGCAGATCTCCGCGCTTTTCCGCCGACGCGGCCAACGATAACGAATTGGCGAAGGAAAAATTTTCCGCGTGAATTTTCCCCGTGAAAATGAGCGCGCAACTTAAAATGCCCGCGATCCGCAAAAGACGGAAGTTTGATCGAGCTTGGTTGGCAGTCGCCATAATTTTCAAAAATGAAATCGCAGCGTGATCAACGGGTGCGTTCAAATGCCAGCCGCCAAAACCAATCGCTGCGCGCGGCCAAAATTATGAGCGGATTTTGCAACGCCGGTGTGAGGATGATCCGCTGCAACCATTTTGCCCAAGCCAGGCGGCGAGCGAAAACGACGTCACAATCACGGACGATTTTTTCCCGCGCTTCCGGCCACGTTTTTTCATTTCGGCTCCAGGCGGCCAGCGGTTCAATCGCCAGCTCCGCCGACTCAAAAGCCATGGACATGCCGTTGCCGGTGACAGGCGGAATCATGGTGATGGCGTCGCCGATGCAGATTTCGGCATGAGCGGCGGCGGGCTGCGGGCGCAGGGAAATTCCGGCGACGGCACAAAATGAATTCTCCATGAACTCCGCAGCGGCCAGCCGTTGACGCAGCGGTGAACCGGGCTCACCGCGTAATAATTCCCGCCAGCTTTTCGATTCGTTATTTTCGCCCGCGCGTTTGCGGAACAAGCCGCAAACATTCACTTCGCCATCATTGATTTTGCATAGGCCGACATAACCGCGCGCAGAAACATGCATCTCCAAATCGGCGGTGAGCGCAATATTTCGCGCGTGAATTTTCAAGCCAAACCAATGCGCATCATTTTTTGCCGACGGCAACCGCCGGCCTTTGGCGCGAACAAAACCTTCGCCAAAATTTTCACCGCGCGCGAATTCGCCTTCCTGCAATTCGCCGCCGAGTTCGCGGAATTTTTTTGCCAGAGCTTCATCCAAAGCAAAACGTGAAAGACAAATCGCGGGCGAAGGCAGCGGTCGCGGCGCAGTTGATTTGGTTGCGGAAAAAAAAGCCGCTGTCTGCGCGCGAACCGCCCCTGCCCGTTCAAGCAATTCACCCAGTTTCAATCGTGCCAACGTGGCCTGACCGCGACCGCTGATGAATTCGCCGCACACGCGATGGCGCGGATAATGTCCGGCTTCAAGGATCGTCACTGGCACTTCGCTTTGCCGCAAACCGATACCCAGCGCCAATCCAGCCAGACCGCCGCCGACAATGGTGATGCGTTTTGCGCCGGCCATGATTCAGGAGATTTTCCGCGCGATGAAAAGATGGCTAAAGACTCCCGCTCGCTTTTCCGTGAGTTCCCAATTCTTCCGGTCCGGCCACAACCGGGAAATCTCATCACCGAAAAATCCGGCGCGCACGCTGACCGCCGCGTCATGACGCGTCACATCATTACAACCAATCGCCCAAAGCAATCGGCTGCAAAACAACGGCCACGCGGCGCGGCGCGGTTCGAGGGCGATGAATAATTTTGTGCGGCGGGAAATCAGGCCAAGCAATTCCGCCAGTTTTGTGTCTTCAAAGTGATGGAGAAATAAATTGGTAATGACGATGTCGCTGTCAATCTGCGGCCAGTCGAAAACGTCCGCGACGACGGCCTTCGCACGCCAGCCCAAAGACGCAAACGCCGCCAGCGTTTCGTCCGCGACATTTTTTTTCAAGTCAATCAAAGTCGCTTCTCCATCCGGCCAGCGCGCTGAAATTTTTTTGACAACGCGCAGAAAAAATTTTCCATCACCGGCGCCGAGTTCGGTGATCCGGTGGAGCGAATGACCTTGGAAATTACCCAGCAACGCCGCCGCCATGAGTTCGTGATTGCGCATCCAACTATTCACGCAGCGCAAATCCCGGCGCGAATGGATGGCGCGCGGATCATCCGGCGGCAACCAGTCGAGCAATTCAGGTTGGACGATACGGTTCATTCCGTTTTCACTTTCAAAAATGCGCCGTGGCAACTAAAGCCCGCGCCGAAGGCGGACATCCACCAAATCCCGTCTGGCACGGAATCATTCAACGCGCGTTCCAGCACAAAATAAACGGTCGGGCTGCTGATATTCCCGAACTCGCGCAACACGGCGGAACTGTGGCGCACATCTTCGGCGCTCAATTTAAGCTTGTCGCGCAAGGCAAGAATCACATCGCGTCCGCCGGTGTGCAAAATCCAGCCGGTGATTTGTTCACGTTTCAATGCCGTCGCCAAAAGTGATTCTTCAAATAATTTTACCGCCAGTTCACTGGCAACCTGCGGCACCTGCGGCAATAAAATATTCCGCAACTTTCCGTTGCTATGGCCGAAACGCAACGTGTTGCGCTCGGCGGTGACGAGGCGTGAATCCGTGAATTTCCATTCCACTTGGCGACGACCGGGCAAAGGTTCATTTGACAAAACCGCCGCGCCCGCGCCATCGGCAAACAGGCACGCGCTGATCAACACACCCGGATCATCATCAATAAAAAATGCCGCGCTGCAAACTTCCACACAGACCGAAAGCACGCGTTTCGCCCGGCCAGCGGCGAGAATCGCCTCGCCCGTCCGCAAGTTCGGCAACGCCGCACCGCAACCTTGCCCGACCAGATCGAGGGCGAAAATATTTTGGCGCAGACCGAGCTGTTCGCTGACGTAGCTGGTAAGCCCGGGACACAAATAACCGGTGCAAGTGCTGATGATGACCGCGTCTATCTCGTCCGGCTGACAATTCGCAGCCTGCAACGCGCGGCGCGCCGCCTCGGCAGCCAGCGCCGGCGCGTGCTGCGTGAAATGCGCCTGCAACTCATCGGGTGTCCGGTCAAAAGTTTCCGCCAGCGTTTCCAGCGCCAGATGCCGCGCGTCCACGCCATTGTCGCCGCAAAGAACTTTCTTGAGGATGGCGCGCGAACGCGGTTTGAGTTGCGAGAATTGCGGCCATTGTTGCACCGCGTCCCAGCCATCGCGTTGCGCATGCCGCTGCGGCGGAACGGCCGTGCCCAGTCCGATGATAAACATAAATGAGTTAAACCGCACCGCGTCTGCCGGGCAAAATAACATAAATAAGACATCTGCGGGGAAGTTTTGTTCCAAACTATAATCATGACCAAACCGAACATGGCGCGGTTCATTTGACGGATATGATTGGCCGCGAACAGCTTCATTGTTTTACGCCAAGATAAATCAATGTCCGAGCATGCGCGTTACCTTTTCCAGCCTTGAAAATTGCATGATGATTAGGCTTGCGGACACACCCTGATTGCAGAATGCCCGCAGCTTTTTGCTTTCTGCCATCAATTGTTTGGGAAAAAGCCATGGGCCGGATGGCATTCTTCACGCTGCTAAATGATGAAAGTATGAGAACAAAACTTTTCAATTGTGAAGTCATTGCCTTGGTCATTGCAAGTTGCCTGCTTTCGCTCGGAATTGTCGCCTCGGTGCAAGCTATTGTGACGCCGGTGAGAAACCAAATCACTGAATTGTGGGAACATTGCGCGCTTCTATCTTTGGCGTTGGGCTTGATCAGTGGCAGCGCTTTCTGGCTGATCCGCCGTTTTTTGAACCGGATGTGATCGGCTTATCACTTCGTTGAAGTGACGGGCGTGACCCAATGATTTTCGCGCGGACTTTGAGTGAAGTCCGCGAACTGGCTTGTCGGAAAAAATTATTGCGCGCGCGGCGGGACTGCTATCCTCCGCGCCGTGAATGGCATCGAACAACTCTGTCCCAACTGCGGCTTGTGCTGCGACAGCACACTGTTTGCCGACGTAGAGTTGCGCGCGGGCGACGACGCCAAACGGTTGAAACAACTCGGCCTGTTGCTGTCAAAAAAAGGGCGCGGCAAACTGGCTTTTGCCCAACCGTGTGCATGCTTCGATGGCAAGCTGTGCGGCATTTACCAAGACCGTCCGAAACGCTGCCGCACGTTCGTGTGCGGCTTATTAAAACGCGTTGAAGCGAATGAAATGACCCCGAGCGCGGCGTTGAAGAAAATTTCCATCGCGAAAAACAAAGCGGAAAAAGTGCGCGAATTATTACGTCTGAATGGCCAGTCCGATAAGCAACTTGCCTTGACGCATCGCTACACCGAAGCCATGAGTGCGCCGATGGATCTGGCCGATGAGGACAACGCCGAGCGGCGTGGCGAATTGATGCTGGCCGTGAACGACCTCATGCAGTTATTGCAGCGGGATTTTCTGCGCTGAAACTTTTTTGGCGCAAACTATTTTGGTAAGGACGGCATGCAAAGTGAATGAAGGAATGTCATTTTTGAATTGTTCATACGGCTGTATTGGTTCTAACTTTTTGGATGAATTGGTTCTATTCGGTCAATGGCCAGCAAAGCGGTCCGGTTTCTGATTCACAATTGGATGAGCTGTTGCGGTCGGGAAAAATAAATTCCAACACCCTCGTCTGGCACGATGGGATGACGGATTGGAAACCGTTTGGCACAGTTCGCCCCCTGACGCCGCCGCCACTGCCAAATCTGCCTTCAGAAAATATTTGTGCCGAGTGCGGCAAGACTTTTGCGCCAGGTGATTTGATCAAATTGAATGGCTCATGGGTGTGTGCCCAATGCAAGCCGATTTTTCTCCAACGACTCAGCGAAGGTGTGGCCGTGCCTTCAAGCGGAAATAATTTATGGCGTTTCAATAAGCGCCTTGTGACCCGTTCAGAGACTGTGTTTCCCGATCGTTGTGTCAAATGCAATGCGCCTGCCGATGGTTTTCGTTTCAAACGTGTGCTTTATTGGCAGCACCCTGCCTATCTACTGCTGCTGCTTTGCAATTTACTGGTTTTGATAATCGTCGTTTTGATTGTCCGCAAGAAAGCTGTCGTTCACATCGGCCTTTGTCACAAACATCGCGCCCGTCGAAAACAGGGAATGATCATCGGCTGGAGTAGCTTTTTGGGTGGCGTGGTGGCGCTGGCCATTGCCGGAATATTCAGTTCAGGTTGGATTGGACTTGCAGGGGTATTGATTTTATTGGCAGGAAGTATTTATGGCGTGATTTTGGCAAGAACCGTTTCGGCAACCAAAATCACCAAGGAAAATGTCTGGGTTGCTGGTGTTCATCGAGATTTTCTTGCCAACCTTCCCGAATGGCCCAGTTCATGACAAACGCAAAACGGGCAATAGATTTTTTAGCTGCGGATTGAATATACTTCATTTTGCGAACACTGACATCACTTTGTTCGTGCATGACCAATTACCATTCGTCCCTCGGTCGAACTCAAACAAATCGTAATCGCCCGTGCGTTCGAGTTGCTTGAAGCCCAGCACCTCCGCGTTCGTGAAACCCCATTGCTCCGATGACGGGCGGATCAACTCAAACACTTGCTGCGCTTCCGCCGTCCGCTTGGGCAATTCCGCGTTCGGGTCGTTGGAAACGAACTCCAGATGGAAGCAGTCCGAACCCATGGTGCAGCCATCATCGCCCGGTCGCCCGCCCCAGACCAGCATGCAAGAGGTGACCTTGACCGCGTGGCCGGACGGCAGTGATTCTTCATGAAACAGCGTCCTAAAACCGTCCTCCCTGCCACAGCCGGACAGAATGACGAGCAACAGGGCCAGGGCGAGCAGCGGATATTTCATGCGAGAGGTTTAGCAAGCACTTCCATAATTTGAAAGACGCTGTTGTGCGCTGAATTTTCACAATCAGAAAATTTTTGCAAAACTGACGACTTCTTTTCACCAGTCAGAGCTTCAGCCAAAATTGAAACAATATCTTGAATGAAAGTTACAACTTCTTTTTGTTTCTTGGCAATCAAAGCTACCTCTTTTGCAACCTGTTGAGGAGACCGAT
>JAMFSG010000288.1 GCA_026225155.1 Verrucomicrobiota bacterium | reverse complement strand
GCCTGCCAAAATCCCGAAGCCGAAGCCGTTTTTGCCGCTCGCGAAGTTTTGAAATTCGTCCGCGCCGGAAATCGCTTTCGCGATTGCGCGGTTTTAGTCCGCAATTTGGAAAGCTATCACAAACCGCTCGCGCGGACGTTTCGGCGTTACGGCCTTCCGTTTTTTCTCGATCGTCGCGAAAGCGTCGCGCATCACCCGCTCGCCGAACTCACGCGCAGCGCGTTGCGCACTGTCGCCAGCGATTGGCAAAACAATGAAGACTGGTTTGCCGCGCTCAAGGCCGGATTTTGTCCGGCGGACGAAACGGAAATTGACCGGCTGGAAAATGCGGCGCTGGAATTCGGCTGGCGCGGTAAAAAGTGGCGCGAACCTTTGCCCGATGAAAATCTGGAACGCTTGCGCGAGAAAATTTTCCCGCCGTTTGAAAAACTGTCCGCGCAATTTTTCAAATTAAAATTCCAACCGACCGGCGCGCAACTGGCCGATTTCATCCGTGAATTTTGGCGCGATCTGAAAGTTGAAAATATTTTGGATCGCTGGACGCTCGACAAAGAACAATCCGCAATCCGCAGTCCGCAATCCGCAATTCACCAGACCGTTTGGGACCAGATGAATTCGTGGCTCGACAATCTTGCGCTCGCGTTTCCGCGCGAGCCGCTGGCGTTGCGCGAATGGCTGCCGATTTTGGACGCCGGTTTGGCGAGTTTGACCGTCGGCGTGATTCCACCGACGCTCGACGAAGTTTTGGTCGGCGCGATTGACCGCGCGCGCAATCCGAATCTGAAATTCGCGCTCGTGCTCGGCCTGAACGAATCCGTTTTTCCCGCCGCGCCAAATTCGCCCGCGATTTTGACGAATTCCGATCGCGATGAATTAGACGGCCAAAACGTCGCGCTCGGCCCGGATATTTTTGATCAACTCGCACGCGAACGCTATCTCGGCTACATCGCCTGCACGCGGGCGAATGAAAAATTGACCGTGACTTTTTCGCGCCAAACTGCGGACGGCAAAACGCAAAATCCGTCGCCATTCATCGCGCATATCCAGAAAATTTTTCCGCAGCTAGAAATCGAAGAATTTTCAAGCAATGCCGATTGGCGTGAGGTAGAAAGTGCGATTGATTTGATTAAACCGCTCGAAGCGATTCAAAACAAAAAATCGGAATTTGAAAATTGGAAAAGTTTGCTGGAAATTCCCGCGCTCAAAAATCTCGCGGAAAATCTGGCGCAGTTGCGCGAGCCGGATGAAAACGAAAACCTGCCGCCAGCCATCGCGGAAAAAATTTATAGCAACGTTTTGAAATCGTCCGTCAGTCGGCTTGAAGAATTTGCGCAATGTCCGTTCCGGTTTTTTATCCATTCCGGCCTGCGCGCGAACGAGCGGAAAGTTTTTGAACTGGACGCCCGCGAGCGGGGCAGTTTTCAACATGAAGTTTTGAAATTTTTCCACGAGCATCTCGTTGCAGAAAATAAACGTTGGCGCGACATCACGCCGATGGAAGCCCGCCAGCGCAGCGCAGAAATCGCTGCCGAATTGATGCCGGATTATCGCAATGGCCTGCTGAACACCGACGCGCAAAGCCGTTTCGACGCGCGCGTTTTGACGGTCGCGCTGCAGGATTTTGCCGGCACGCTCGTCGCGTGGATGCGCGGGCAATATGAATTCGATCCGATCAAAGCCGAGCTGGAATTTGGTTTTCCGAATTCGCCCGCGCCCGCGTGGGAAATTGATTTGGGCGGCGGACACAAGCTCGCCTTGCGCGGAAAAATTGACCGGATTGATTTGCACCAAGATGGCGAACGCACGCTCGCGGTCGTGACGGATTACAAATCAAGCGCGAAGAAACTCGACAAGATTTTGGTCGAGCACGGAATTCAATTGCAGTTGCTCGCGTATCTCGCGGCGGTGAGGAATTGGCCGTCGGAGATTTTGGGCGTGGGGAAAATTATTCCTGCCGGAGTTTTTTACGTCAACTTGCGCGGGCAATTTGACAGCGGCGATTCGCGCACGGAAGCGCTGGAAAATACGGACGAAGCGCGGCGCAAAGCGTATCGTCACAGCGGAAGATTTGACGCGAGCGTGCTGGATAAATTTGACCGCGACAAAACCGGCGATCAGTTTTCTTACAAAATCAACCAGGATGGCTCGCTGCGCAAAGGTTTGACCGAAGCGTTGCCGCGCGCGGAATTTCAAAGCTTGCTCGACCAAGTCGAAACGCAGTTGCGCAACATGGGCGAGAGCATTTTTTCCGGTGCGGCGCAGGTTGATCCGTATCGCAAAGGCACGGCGACCGCTTGCGATTATTGCCAATATCAAGCAGCGTGCCGGATTGATCCGTGGACGCATCAGTGGCGTGTTTTGCGCGCGGAAAAAGTTGAAGACACAGCTTGAAGCAAATTCCATTTCCGTTTTTTTCGGAAAGTTATTTTTTACCAGCGTAAAACTTTCGTAACCAAAATGGTTTTCGCTTCGTCACGAGGTAAAGGTTTTACCCGCGGACACAAAACAGCTTAACATCAAATTATGCTCCATAACTTTTCTCTGAAATTTTTAGCCGCGACGATTTTACTCGGCGGTTCGGCGATGAATTCGTTCGCTGAAAAAACGCCGGTGGAATATGCGAATCCGCTCGTCGGCACGGCGTCGTTGGACGATCCAAAATTGCTCGGCAATGCGCCGCCGCCGGGCGAAGAAGCTTACACAGGTTTCACTTATCCGGGACCGGCGTTGCCACATCGCGACATCATTTTGGGACCGATCAACAAAGATTTGACGGAAGCGGCGGACAATCACGGCATCATTTTTCCTTACATCCATTCGCGCGCGACGATGCTCGGATTTTCTTCGCCGATGCGCGGTTTGACGATCATGCCAATAGTCGGCGCGTGGACGGTTCCGCCCGATCGCACTTACGCGTCGCCCTACGACAAGGCGTCGGAAAAATCTTCGCCCGGATATTACTCGGTGTTTTTTCCCGACAGCAGCGTCCGGACGGAACTGACGACCACGGAGCAGATCGGATTTTATCGTTTTACTTTTCCAAAATCGGAACGCAGCACGGTGCTGATAGATTTGGGCGCGGGCGATAGCAGCATTGAAATCGTCAACGATCACATCGTTCGCGGACGCAATGGCGATCGAAGCTTCGTCGCGGAATTTTCTGAACCGTTCACGAACTCCGGCACATTTCACCAAAACCATGCGCAATTGGACGGTGGACGCGTTCGGCGAAATGATTTTGTGCAACCAGACGCCCATGAAATCACGGGCAGTTACGCTGGCACTTATCTCGGATTTTCCACGAGCGCGGCGGAACAGATCGTCGTGCGGATCGCGTCCGGTCGCAGCTTTGATTCTGCGCAAAGACAATTGGACGCCGAGTCCGGCACGTTCGATGAAGTGCATCAACGCGCCGTAAATCTTTGGAGCGAAAAATTAAATCTCATCGAAGTCAAAGGCGGCACGGAACATCAGCGCGAATTATTTTATTCCACGCTTTATAATTCATTAATGCAGCCGCATCTCATCACGAAAAAAGGCACACCCTTGCGCGGTCGCGATGCGAATGGACAAGTGATGGATTACGATCGTTACAGTCCGATCGCGTTTTGGGACACGGGACGGAATCAAATCATGCTGCTCGCGCTGCTCGAACCGGACGTCGCGACGAATATTTTGCGCACGCATCTGGAAATGGCACGCGAATCGGGCTGGATGCACACGTCGTTTTACGGCGATCACGCGGCGCTGACGTATCTCGGTTATTGGGAACGCGGCATTCCGTTTGATTACGCTTCCGTTTATGAATTTCTCCGCAAGAATGCGATGGATCCCGCCGGTCCGCGCGGTGATCTGGCCGAATATTTGCAGAAAGGCTGGATCCACGATGATTTCATGGAACATCCGAGTCCGCCCGAAGCCGGTGGTCACGCGGGCGTGGACAAAACTTTGGAATACAGTTGGGACGATCACGCGCTCGCTTTGTTCGCCAAAAAACTCGGCAAGGATGACGATTATAAAATGTTTTTGGCGCGCGCATATAATTACACCAACGTCTTCGACGCCTCGACCGGTTTCATGCGCGGACGCAATCCGGATGGTTCGTGGATTTCGCCGTATGATCCATTTGAGCCGTATTACAATTACATGACGAAAGAAGCGAGCGGCTGGCAAAATTTCTGGCTCGTGCCGCACGACGTGCAAGGCTTGATCAATCTGCTCGGCGGCCGCGAAAATTTTCTGACGAAGCTCAACACTTTTTTCAACACGCCGTATCACCCAAAAGGCATCGCGCGCGACGTCACGGGAATGCTCGGTTTGTATTGCCAAGGCAACCAGCCGGATCAGCAAACCGCCTATTATTATGATTACGCCGGCCAGCCGTGGAAAACGCAGACACTAATCCGCCAAATTTTGAATTTGATGTATGGCAGCGACAAAGCCGGTCTTGCTTATCCCGGCATGGACGATCAAGGTTCCACGTCGTCGTGGTATGTTTTCAGCGCGATGGGATTTTACACCGTGGATCCGTCCAGCCCGGATTACATCATCGGTTCGCCGCTGTTTGATAAAGTCACGCTGCATCTCGGCAACGGAAAAGACCTGATCATTGAAGCCAAAAATAATTCCGATAAAAACTGCTACATCCAATCCGCCACGTTAAATGGCCAACCGTGGAATAAACCGTGGTTCAGCCACGACGACATCGCGAACGGCGGAAAATTTATTTTCAAAATGGGATCCGAACCAAATCTAAATTGGGGCAGCGCGCCAGATGCCGCGCCGCCGTCCATGAGTAAGTGATAAAATATTTCACCACCGCCGCACGCGGTAAAAACGTTGAGAAGGCGAAGGCGACGAATCAATGAATGCGATGTTAGTTCCATTGCCGGCCACCAGAGGCAAAGCCATCCAATTTGAGTTGCCCAAATTGTCCTGATATTCGAGCCGGTAAACATGCCCGCATTGAGTTGGGATGAGCAGGTTAAAGCCGTTTGTGTTAGAGCTTATATTTCTTACGACTACTTGTGTCATCGGCGGTTCATCACCAACAACAGCCAAACCATGAGAATGGCCAATTCCCAGACATACGACATTTGTCAATCCAGCCGGAACATTCGTGGCACCATTAATATTGTTTCCCCAAGCGATGACAGTTCCATCAGATCTCAAAGCGGCCGTAAAGCTGTCGCTGCCAGAAATCGAAACCGCATTGGTCAAGCCAGCTGGGACATTCGTCCAATTGAACGACGGATTACCCCATGCAGTGACGGTGCCATCATTTTTTAAGGCAGATACAAATAATCCGCCGTTAACAATTGCCATCACGTTTGTCAGACCATTCGGCACATGCGTGTCTCCAAAACCACTATCTTGCCCCCAAATGACCATGGTCCCGTCAGCCTTCAAGGCTGCGCTGGAGTTTTCCGCGCTGATGGCGACGACATTGGTCAAATCGGAGGGGACATTGGTTTGTCCGGAAAAATTACCGCCCCAGGCAAAAACCGTTCCATCGGATCGCAAAGCGAGGCTTTGAGCATAACCGGCGGAAATGGCGACCACATTTGACAAGCCGACGGGAGCTTGGGCTTCTCCATAATAATTGGTTCCCCACGCGGCGACGGTTCCATCAGATTTTAAAGCCAGGCAATGCGTCGTGCTGGCAGCCAGAGCAATGACATTGGTCAGTTCGGGCAAATTCGTTTGGAAGGAGGTATTGTCTCCCCAAGCCGTAACGGTTCCGTTTCCATTTAATATCAGAGAAGTTTTGAAACCACCAACGACCATCAAAGCATTAGTGATATCGGTCGGGATGTAAGTTTCGCCCGCCGACGAATCACCCCAAGCCGTAACTTTACCAAGAACGAGCGGCGCAATGGAACTTGTGATCGCGCCTGAACCATTGGTGATGATCACATCATAATTACCCAAATTAGCCGCCTGCGTGTTGGTCACAACATAAACCGCATTGGTGGCAAATAAAATATTCGTTTGATTGAAACGCCACTGATAAGCCAGCGACGGTGTGCCAATTGCGGCGACGCGAAAAATCGTATTTAAGCCGACCACTTGTGATTGTCCCGCTGGCGCAGTCATGACCACGGGAGCCGTTGCTCCTGGCGTCCAACCAACTGCATCCAAATATCCATAGGCGGAACCTCCACCGAATTGATAGTTAGAAGCAACCCACTGTAACGTCTGCGTTCCGGCACCTAGATAATATGTTTGCGGTTGCCAATCTACGTTATCTAAAATTGCGTTTTGCTGGGCAGTTCCAATTTGGAATATCAGTTGGCCACCAGACAAAGTGGACGAAACTTTCCACCAAAAAGTCAAAGTTCCGGGGCCGGTGACCGTGGTCTGGATAGAACATGGCCCATTGTTGAAACTCGACAGCGGGACGCTCATCGCCGCCGAACCGCCATAATGATAGGTTTGCGATTCCCCAGTCCACGCGCTCGATGGCGAAATCCCTGTCGTCCAAACCAAGCTGCTATTGTCAACTGCTTGTCCTAAAGTTTGGGCATGCGTGGTAACGGAAATAAAAAACAGAAAAAGAACACTAAATTTTTTCTTCATGATTGCTCAAATAATTACAAATAAATCTGATAAGCCAGCTAATAGCCTGTGTCAAGTTTCAGCTGCCTTTGTCAAAGGATTGCCAAGAAAATGAATAATTATCGCCGGTTTACCGCTGCGCGAAAAACGCGTAGCAAACCATAATCATATTTTTCGCCGAGCAATTCGCGCGCGCCGACGATGTTGCCCCAGCCGGTTTTTTTGAAGGCGGCGGCGATTTCACTTTGCGCTTCGGCGCTCGCGAGTTGGTTCAGATCAATATTTTCACCGGCTTCAATCGCCGTGGCGAGATGGCCGAAAATTGTGCCGATGACCAGATTCCGACTCGCGGCGATTTGCGGAACGGTTTCGCCCGCGCGGAAACGGCGCAAGGTTTCGCGCGCGGTGTCGCCGAGGCTGGAACGTTGCGTGAGCGGCACGACGAAAGTTTCATCGGCAAAAATCTGGCGCGGATTCGTTTGCAGATGCGCGGCGATTTCCGCGAGGAAAAATTCGCCGAACTCGCGCAACTTTTTTTCGCCGACGCCGCTGATGCGCGCGAAATCGCGTTCGTTCGCCGGATAATCGCGCGCCATCTGCCGCAACGCGACGTCGGAAAAAACGATGTAAGCGGGCACGTCGCGTTCGTCAGCGAGTTTTTTGCGGAGCGAACGCAGGCGCTCGAACAAAACTTCGTCGCAGGCGATTTCACCGGCGCGATGCGTCTTGGTTTCCGGCGCGGTGACGGGTTTGGTTAAAGTGACTTTCGTGCGTTGCTTGAGAATCGCCGCGCCGGCATTGGTCAATTCGAGCACGCTGAATTTTTCCCTCGTCTGCCGCAAAAAACCGAGCCGCACGAGTTCGCGTCCGATTGCCGCCCATTCGGGTCGGCCATGTTCCTTGCCGATGCCGTAAGTCGAAAGTTTTGTGTGGTCCCATTTGCGGATTTTTTCCGTGTCCGCGCCAGTCAAAACTTCGACGACGTGATTTAATCCGACGCCAAAACCGTTTTTCTCGCGGATGCGATAAACGCAGGAAAGAAATTTTTGCGCCGCCAAAGTTCCATCAAAAGTCGCGCGCGGCGAAAGACAATTGTCGCAGGCTTCACAGCTATCGGCGGAAAATTCTTCGCCGAAATACGCGAGCAGTTCGCTGCGACGGCAACTCGCGCATTCGGCGTAATGCACCATCTGCTGCAACTGTTCGCGCGCAATTTTTTGTTCCTGCGGATTCGGTTTTTCGTCAATGAACTGCGTTTGCTTCACGACGTCGCCCGCGCTGAAAAGCAAAACGCATTCGCCCGGCAAACCATCGCGACCGGCGCGTCCGGTTTCCTGATAATAGCCTTCAATATTTTTCGGCAGATCGTGATGGATGACGAAGCGCACGTTCGGTTTGTTGATGCCCATGCCGAACGCGATGGTCGCGCAGATCACGCGCACGTCGTCGCGCAAAAAAAGTTCCTGATGCTTCGAGCGCTGATCCGGCGTGAGGCCGGCGTGATACGGTTTTGCGCGGATGCCGTCTTCGCTCAAACGCTCGGCGACACTTTCAGCGGCTTTGCGCGATTGACAATAAATGATGCCGCTGTCGCGCGGGCGCGCGCGGACGAATTCAAAAACCTGGTCGTAAGGTTTGCTTTTCGCGAGCACGCGATAGGTCAGATTCGGACGATTGAAACTGGCGACGTAACAACTCGGCTCGCGTAATCTCAGATGTTTGACGATGTCTTCGCGCACGCGGCCGGTCGCGGTCGCGGTGAGCGCCATCACGGGAACATTTTGAAAATGCGCGCGCAATTCCGCGAGCTGGCGATATTCGGGACGAAAATCGTGGCCCCATTCGCTGATGCAATGTGCCTCGTCCACCGCGATCAGCCGGACATTCCAGCGTTTCAGATCCTCAAGAAAACCGGAAAGCATCAGGCGTTCCGGCGCGACGTAAAGCAGCCGAAATTTTCCCGCGTGCAAACCGCGCAGCCGTTCGCGCGATTCGTCGGCGGCGAGCGAGGAATTCAAAAACGTCGCTGCAATGCCGCTGGCGGTCAACGCATCCACCTGATCTTTCATCAGCGCGATCAGCGGCGAGACGACGAGCGTGAGTCCGTCGCGGGCGAGCGCGGGCAATTGGAAGCAAAGCGATTTTCCGCCGCCAGTCGGCAACAGCGCGAACGTGTCTTTGCCGCTGAGCGAATCGCAGATGATTTCTTCCTGCAACGGCCGGAAGGAAGTGAAACCGAAAAATTGCTTGAGCAGCGGGAGCAATTGAGGGTGTTCGGATTTCATTGCTGATAAAATAAAATATGAATTTCGGCTGTCCAGAAAATTGACCAAATGGGCATGCTTGAAATTTTTCCAGCTGCGAATGCGTTCGGTTTCACCTCTCGCAACGCCGCGATTAGGCAAACCCTAAAATAGATAACGTTCATTTGCCCGACTCTTAAATTAAATTTGCTAATGACCATAAAGTGTGCATTAGAATTTGACACATTGGCCCTCGCTGCATACTGTAAATGGGCAATAGTGCCGCGTTGACTGACTTCAGCCACAGCCCACTTTGCGGTTTGATAATTTGCAGCGTGGTTAATTTTTAACAGTTTTTATTTTAATTCCATGAGTGATTCGATTGCAGCAACGTCGTCGCCGGGTGGCGCGCCGAAAATTTCTTCCATCAACGAAGCCGTCATCCGCATCGCGGGCAATTCGCAGGACGGCATCCAGGCCATCGGCGGTTTTCTCGCGCGACTGGCCGGCCGCAGCGAGCAGGAAGTCATGACGTTCATGACGATTCCCGCAACGATTTCCGGTGGTGCCTCCATTTTCCAAGTCCGCATGGGCAGCGGCGAAGTTTTAAGTTCCGGCGACGAAGCCGACATTTTGCTGGCTTTTTACCAACATAGCTACGACGCGCATCTGGCTTCCCTCAAAAAAGGCGGCATCGTGCTTTACGATTCCGACCACGTTGTCCCAAACGAAGAATTCAAAAAAGATTATCATCACCTTGGCATCCCGATTTCCGGCCTGACG
>JAMFSG010000287.1 GCA_026225155.1 Verrucomicrobiota bacterium | reverse complement strand
TCGCGCCCAATTGCTGGTGCTGCGTCAACACCAGGCCAAGTTGCGCCAAATTCAAGATTTGTGGAAACCGCTGCGCCGTGATTTCCCAGTGATAGTAAACGAGGTTTTTTTCCGCGAGCCGTTGAAATAATTCTGACGGTAGCGGTTTGGAGCGCGGCGTGTTCGGAAACGCGCCCGCCAGCAAAAATTGTCCGGATTTTTCATGGACCGCCTGCATATACGGCGCAATGAACGGCACGCCTTGAAAATGAATTTCGCTGTTGGTCATTTCGATTTTGAACGGTGAGAAAAATTCCTTTTGATTGTTCGGTGAATTGAAAATCGGGTTCAAGCGTGTAAAACTTTGCGCCAGCGCATCCGCCGAATTTGGGACCGGTGCCGCGACGAAAGTTTGAAACGGAACGCCGGGCAGCGCCCAGATGAAAACCTGGTCCGGCACCGGCGAAATTTCGTAAGCCTGATACCAAGGCCGCGAACTCAACCACGCCGCAAATCCGCGCGCCGCCGTAAAACTGACAAAAGGTTGATGGATCGTATTCGTCGGCATTTGCCAGACAGGTAAATTCGGCGAAAGATTTTCCAGAAAGAAAAAATTGCCATTGAGGTGCAGATTTTTGTCCGTCGCCGCCACGGCCAGTCTGGTTTCCGGCAAATCCAATTCCTTCAATTGCGGAAACCATTGCGTGAGCCGTGGCCAGTTCACGTCGGCGGTCAGCCAGTTCGTTTCAGCCGTCTGATGTTGCGCGGCCACTGAAATTTTCCCGCCCAGCGACAATTCATTCTGCCCGCAATCCACCACCAGCCAGCCATTATTTTCCGTCACGCGGATCAGGTTCGGCGGGAGATGTTTTTTCAATTCCCAACCGCCGGGAATTTTTCGCGCCGGCAGCTTCGTCCACGATTCGAGCATGAGTTGCAAATTGTCTTCCCAAAGCTGCGCGCGAGCCTCGTTCAAACGGATCGCCAGTGCATATTCCGGCGAACCATTCGCCGTGTCGCGCGCTTCAAAAAACCATTCCGACGCGAGCAGATCATCAAGCAGCGCACGCAACTGCGCCGCGCCATTGATCGCACCGGGCGCAAGTTTGGGTTGGAACCAGGTGTAAGGCGCGCGCGCCAGTTTGTCGAACGTCTGCTCCGCCAACACGCGCGCCTCGACGGAAGTAAATTCATTCGTGAACGCGGTGAAATTTCTGTCGGCGGAAATTTTCTGGCCGCCGGCAAAATGGATTTGCGCGATCAAATCCGGCTGCGGCAACGCGGCGCGCACGGCCAAAGCCAAGAACGTGAAAGCCAAAAAGGCGAATAACTTTTTCATTGAGCGCATTTCTGTGCCAAAAATCCGACCGCTTGGCAAACTCATTCACAAGCGATTCTGGTTGCCGCGCGCCGCGAATTTGGTTTTTATCCCGCGTGCTGAAACTGCAAATTTTTCTAAAATACTGGCTGCCGGCGCTTGTGTGGATGGTCGTGATTTTTTCCGCCTCGGCGGATTCCAGTTCGTATCAGCATTCATCCGAATTGTTCGAGCCACTGCTGCATTGGCTTTTTCCCAAAATACCGCAAACCGAAGTCGAGGAAATTCATCATCTGTTTCGCAAATGCGCGCATCTGACCGAATACGCCATTCTCGCGCTGCTGGTCTGGCGCGCCATCCACCAACCGCAAAAAAGTCAGGCGCAAAAATGGAATTGGCGTCATGCCGGCCTTGCCTTGGCCATCGTTTTTTTTTATGCGGTCACCGACGAATTTCACCAATCTTTCGTGCCCGGGCGCACGGCGCTTTTCAGCGATGTTTTGATTGATACGTCCGGCGGCGCGGCCGGACTTTTGATCCTGTGGTCGGCCAGGAAAACCATGAGACGCACCTGAAAAAATGAACCGTCCGTTTGTCGCCGTAGTGTTGTTTTACGCGGTGGGACTTTTGCTGGGGAAATGGTTGCAACTGCCATTGGCCGCGCTTTTTTCAATTTCCTTCTTCATCCTCGTCCTCGTCCTCAAAAAATTTCGTCCATTTCTGATTTACCCGCTGCTCGTGCTCGTCGGCTGGACAAACCTGATTTTTCACACCGCGATTATTTCGCCGAACGATTTGCGTTCGCTGATCGGCGACGAACCGGCCATTGTCACCCTGCGCGGAATTTTGACGGAAACTCCGCGCATCAAAATCGTCGAGCGCGACGATCAAGAAATCGAACACTCCCTTGCCGAAATCAAAGTCACCGAAATTTGCCGCAACGAAATCTGGCAGCCTGTGCTTGGCGAAATCATCGTCTCGACACCCAGCGCGCTCGCGTCAAATTATTTTGCCGGACAAAATGTGGAAATTTCCGGCGTCGTCGCGCATCCGCCGCCGCCGCTCGCCGAAGGACTTTTCGACTACCGCGATTATTTGCAGACGCGCGGCATTTTTTACGAACTCAAAACTGAATCCGCAAATGACTGGCAATTGCGCGCGCCGATTTTAATTTCGCCGCCGCTGACCGACCGGTTTTTAAGCTGGTCAAAACACACGCTCGCACTCGGTTTGCCCACCGAAGACGAGCCGCTAAAACTT
>JAMFSG010000286.1 GCA_026225155.1 Verrucomicrobiota bacterium | reverse complement strand
GATAGAGCGGCTGACTACGGATCAGCAGGTTATAGGTTCAACTCCTATTGGGTGCACCACTAAATAAGGTTGCCTTCGTTGAGCTGGCTCGCGTTTCTCACAATGTTTGACGGATGGTATTGAGCAGTTTTTCCGTGGTGAATGGTTTGGAAATGAACCCATTGGTCGGCAGATTTTGCAACCGGATTCCAGTTTCTTTTTCCGAACCGCTGCTGGCAATGATTTTGATTTCCGGACGGATTTTGCGCAACGCACCGATCATCCCATTGCCGTCCATGAACGGCATTCCCAAATCAGTGATGATGAGATCAAAAGCGTTTGGATTTTCACGAAAGCGCGCGATCGCTTCCATGCCGCTGACGGCGGTGCTGACGGTGTAACCATAATTTTCCAGGGCGGCGCGGGTCATGGCGAGAATGCTTTCTTCATCGTCAACCACCAGAATCCGTTCGCCTTTGCCGGCAGGCAAAACTGGCGTCGGGACATTGGCCGGCTCGATCGCTTTGATGCCGGCGCTGGGCAGATAGACTTTGAATTCTGAACCGGATTTGAGCGTGCTGCGGACGCTGATGAATCCGCCATGATTTTTGATGATGCTTTGGCAGGTGGATAGTCCGAGGCCGGTGCCTTTGCCCGGCGCCTTCGTGGTGAAGAACGGCAAGAAAATTTTCTCCAATTGTTCGGGCGGAATCCCCTGTCCGGTATCCGCCACGCTGATGCACACATAAGTGCCCGGACTGGCTCCGGCAATGCCGGCGGCTTCGCTGGCTTTCAGCGTTATGTTTTCGGCGGACATAGTTAATGTGCCCTGCTCGGACATGGCGTCGCGCGCATTCACGCAAAGATTCATCAATACCTGATGTAATTGGGTGGAAACGCAAAACAGCGGATGCAAATCTTTGCCGATGCGCAGATCGCAATGGATGGATTTCGGAAAAGTATCGGTGATGACCTTGCCGATTTCGTTCAGCAGACGGCCGGGCTGAACCAGAGTTTTGCTGGCCTCGCCGCCACGGGCGAACATGAGCATTTGCTTGATCATTTCCGCACTGCGCCGGGCGCTATTGCCCATCGTTTGCACCATGCTCGTGGCATCTTCAGAAAGATTTTCCCGCTGTAAAATTTCAACGCCGATCATGATCGGCACCAAGGTATTGTTAAGATCGTGCGCGATGCCGCTGACGAGGACGCCCAAACTTTCCAACCGCTGGGCGCGCAGGAATTGTTCTTCGAGTTGTTTGTGTTCGGTGATGTCCGTGTTGATGAGGAGAAAAGCTTTGGGCCGGCCCTGTTCGTCGTAGATGACGGTGCTGCGCGCTTGCACGATGACGCGTTTGCCGGACTTGGTGGTTTCTTGAAGCTCGCCCATCCATTCGCCGCGTTCATGCAAGCTCTTGACGGCTTCCATGATTTGCGCCGAAATTTCGCCTTCAAATAATAATTGCCGGATATTTTTTCCGGCGGCTTCTTCCGCGCTCCAACCATAAATACGCTCTGCGCCTTGGTTCCAAAAAGTGATTTTCCTGTCAAGATCACAAACGATGATGGCGTCCCGCGCCTTGTCCAGCAGCGCGGCCTGTTCGCGGATTTTTTCCCCGGCCTGTTTGCGTTCGCTGACGTCAATCTTGATGCCGACTATGCTGGTCGCACGACCTTCTTGGTCATACACGATGGATGCCCGGTCAAAAATGTGCGCATAAGATCCATTGTGAAGACGCAAACGATATTCGCTCCACCAAACCCGGCCACCGCTCGCCAGCAACGCCGCCATGCTGCTCAATACCGATTGCTTGTCGTCAGGATGAATAAAATCGAACCAGGTTTCCGAGGTGATTCCCGTTTCGATCTTGTGGCCGAAAGTGGTGGTAAAATTTTCGCTGAACCAGACGCGGTTGCCGGCCATATCCCATTCCCAGATCACATCGTTGGTGGCCTTGGCGACGATGCGCAAACGCTCTTCACTTTGCCGCAAAGCCTGCTCGGTTTTTTTCAACCGGGCGCGTTCCTCGCAATTCCGCAACGCGCGGCGGATGGCGGCGGAAAGCCGGTTGGGGCGTTGTTTAAGGACGTAATCCACCGCGCCGTTGCGCAAACTCTCGACGGCAATATCTTCGCCGATGGTGCCGGAGAAAAAAATGAAAGGCGTTTCCGCGTGCAACTCCTGCGCCAGTGAAAGCGCGCTCAAGCCATCATACGACGGCAGGGAAAAATCAGAAATGATCAGATCGTATTTTGCGCGGTTCAACGCCTCGGCAAATTCGTTTTTCGATTTAGCCAGAAAAAATTCACAGAACAACCCGTCGGCGCGCAATTTTTCGACGACGAGAAAATGATCGTTCTCGTCGTCTTCCAAGTGCAGGACGCGCAAGGCTGGTTTTTGAATTTTTGTTTCCATGGATTAGTCGCTCCGCTTCAAAACGCCCGGTGGCGGTTCGTTGATGATGGCCCAGAAAAATCCGATCTGCTTGATGGACTGGATGAACTTTTGAAAATCCACCGGCTTGACGACATACGCGTTCACGCCCAATTTGTAACTGTTCACCAAATCCTGTTCTTCCCGCGAGGAAGTGATCATCACCACCGGAACATGTTTCAACGCCGGATCGGCGCGCATCTGGCGCAAAACTTCCAGGCCGTCCACTTTCGGCATTTTCAGATCCAGCAAAACCACCACGGGCAAACCGTTGGCGTGACCGGCGAATTTTCCGCGATGCTGGAGATAATCCAGCGCCTCCGCGCCATCGCGCACCACCACCACCTCGTTCGCCAGATTATGTTCGTCCAACGCCGCGAGAGTCAGTTCGACGTCGTGAGCGTTATCTTCGGCCAGCAAAATACGTTTTAACGGTGCCATAATTTATCCTGTCGGTTGATTTTTTATTTTTGGTAGCGAAAAGAAAAAAGTTGCCCCGGCACCGGCCTGGCTTTGCGCCCAGGTGCGTCCACCGTGACGCGAGACAATGCGTCGGACGTTCGCGAGGCCGATACCCGTGCCTTCAAATTCGTCCGCGCGATGCAGCCGCTGGAAAACGCCGAATAATTTATGCGCATACTGCATGTCG
>JAMFSG010000285.1 GCA_026225155.1 Verrucomicrobiota bacterium | reverse complement strand
AGCGTTTTTATGTTGGCAGTCTAAAATCAAGGCATAAAGCTCCAGTTTTGAGACGTTCGGCCTCGCCACATTTATTGCGATTTTAATTAGCGTTAAGTTGGCAGGCTGGATTAAGATTAACGTGAAAGGAGCGCTCAAAAGTGATGGGCAATGATAAAGCAGGCGGAAAAAATTATTGCCGCCGCCATCCAAAAGCGCCTGTTTCCGCGCGTCATCCAATGCGGTGGTTGAAGTTGAAAGTTGAAATAAATTTGAATTATTGCATCGTAGTAACTGTCCAGTTACTTGATGGGCATGATATTTTGAAAATTGACACATGAAAACGTATTCTTTGATTTTAGTCCTGGCCGCCTCGGCGAGTTTGCTGGCCGGTTGCGTCAACCCTGATGGCACGCAGAATAATACGGGGTCCGGCGCATTGATCGGCGGCGCATTGGGCGCGCTGACGGGCGCGGTCATCGGCGGTCCGCGCAACGGCGGCGCAGGCGCGTTGATCGGCGCGGCGGCGGGCGCGGTCGGTGGCGGATTGATCGGCAATTCGATGGATCAGGAACAAAATGCACGCTTGCGCGCGGAGGCGCCGCAAACTTATATAAAAGTTGACCAGGGCCAGCCGCTCGCCGTCGCAGATGTGAAGGCGATGGCCAAAGCAGGTGTCAGCGAGGATGTCATCATCAGTCAGATTCAAAACTCGCGGACGATTTATCATTTGAGCGCGGCGGACATCATTGACCTGCGCGATTCCGGCGTGACGGATAAAGTGGTGAATTACATGATCAACACACCCAGCACAATCAGCGATGCCGCGCCAGCGCCGCAACCCGATCCGGTCGTCATCCAACAACCGCCGCCGCCCGCGCCCGTGGATACAGTCGTGGTTTCGCCCGGGCCGGATTATGTCTGGCTCGACGGCGAATGGACATGGAATGGCACCGGCTGGTTTTGGGTTGGCGGACATTGGGGTTATCCGCCGCATCCGCATGCGGTCTGGATCGGTAGTCGCCGCTGGCACGACGGATACGGCTGGCATTACTCGCGCGGTTATTGGCGATAAATATTTTGACGGGCAGAGAAAATTAATTGCGTCTGGCTGTCTATTTGCCAAACGCCCATTTTCTGCTAAAACTATCGCGTGAATTTTTTCATTCAACGCAGCGAACTTCGCGACATTTACGACAAGGTCGTCGCGGGCGAACGCATTTCCGACGCCGATGCGTTGCGGCTGTTTGAGACGAAGGATTTGAATGCGCTCGGCGCGATCGCAGATTTCGTGCGGCAACGCAAGGTCGGTAACCGCGCGAGTTACATCATCAACCGCTACGTCAATTATTCCAATTACTGCATTTTGTCCTGCCAATTCTGTTCGTTCTCGCGCAAGAAACGCGACGCGGATGGTTTCCAATTTTCCATCGAGGAAATTGTGCAGAAAGCGCGCGAGGCGTTGAAGATCGGCATCACGGAAATGCACATCGTTGGCGGCTTACATCCGTCGCTGCCGTTCAGTTATTACACGGACATGCTGAAGGCGCTGAAAAATCTCGATGCGCGCCTGCAATTGAAATGTTTCACCGCGATCGAAATTTTGCACCTCGCGTGGCTGTCGAAAAAATCCGTCGAACAGGTTTTGATCGAATTGAAAGACGCCGGTCTCGCATCGCTCACCGGCGGTGGCGCGGAAATTTTTCGCAAAGAAGTGCGTTCGCAAATCGCGAAAGGCAAAGAATCCGCTGAGGAATATCTTGACGTGCATCGCACCTGGCACAAGCTCGGCCAGCGCAGCACGTGCACGATGCTTTACGGCCATGTCGAAACGCTCGCCGACCGCGTGGATCATTTGCGGCAATTGCGCGCGCTGCAGGACGAGACGAATGGTTTTGTCGCGCTGATTCCGCTCGCGTATCAACCGCAGGATAACGACATTCCGGTCGAACACGCGCCGACGGGATTTGATTCGCTGCGCACGATCGCCGTGAGCCGGATTTATCTCGATAATTTTCCGCACATCACCGCGTATTGGGTCGGCCTCGGACTGAAACTCGCGCAAGTCGCGTTGAGCTACGGCGCGGATGACATCCACGGCACGATCATCGAGGAACATATTTTTCACATGGCCGGCGCGACGTCGCCGCAATTGCAGACGGAAACCGACATGGTCAAAGCCATCCGCGAAGCCGGCCGCACGCCGGTGCAGCGGAATTCTTTTTACGAGCCGATCAAAATTCTTGCGGATTTGCCATCAACCAATGCGACTGTGGAAAATCCGGCGCATTCAAAAGTGCTGGAAGATAATTTAGCGACGGCGTGAAATGTTTTCACGCACCCATTCATGAAAAAAATCGCCCTGTTTTTTGCTTCGACCCTGCTGCTGGCCGGCTGTTCCACAACCACGACTTACAAACCAAATGGTGACATCGTCGCGCCGAAGCCGGCGGATTATCCGATTCCCGTTTACACCGAAAACATGGAGGTTCCGCGCCCTTGTAATTTGATCGGCACCGTTTCCATCGGCTACACGAGTTTCACCGTCAGCGGCGGTTCGATTGACAAGGAGATGATTAAAGTGATGAAGGCCGCGCATGAAAAAGGTGCGGACGTCGTGAAAATCGCCTCGATCCAAAAACCCGGTTACACGACCGCGAATTTCGCCGTCGAAGCCAGCCTGCTGCGTTACGCCGACGATTGGGAAAAAGTCACGCTTTCGGAAAATGATTTTGCCGCGTATCTCCAGCAACATCAAAAAACTTTGGATCCCATCGAAGGCATCTGGTCGGCTGGCTGGCCAAATCTCGTCGGCATCATGAGAAACACCTCCAAGTCGGGACGGGATTTTATCGCCTTCACGCTGAACACGGATTCCCCGACCTGGCAGAAAGGCTACAAAAAAATGGACCTCACGCGCGCGACCGTGCCCGGCACTTATTACTTGAGATATTATCGCACTGATTTCGCCGCGTCGGAAACCGCCGTCACCTTGGATCGCAATAACACCTTTGGTTTCATTTTAAACGCTGACGACAAATCTTTCCCAGTCTCCTTCAAAAAAATCAGCGCGTCCGTTCCCACTCGTTAAAATGTCCGCTCCTGAAAACCAAAATTTCCGCATCGGTTCCGTGCCTTATTTGAACGCTGCGCCGCTGACGCACGGCATCGAAAGCAAACTCATTTTCGCCACGCCCGCCAAACTGGCACAAATGCTTCGGCGCGATGAATTGGACGCCGCGCTCGTCAGCATCACCGAAGTTTTGCTGAACGACCGTTATGACATTCTCGACGGCATCGCCATCGCGTCGCTCGGCGAAGTTTACAGCGTTATCCTTGCGCACAAAAAACCGCTCGCCGAAGCAAAGGAAATTTTTTGCGACACGGCTTCGTTGACCAGCGTGAACCTGCTGAAAGTGTTGCTCGCGGAGAGAAATTTATTTCCCGAATTCAAGCCGCTGGAAAATTACGAAGTCGCAAAAGAAAAAGATTTCGTCCTGTTGATCGGCGATCCGGCGATTGAATTTCAACGTTCGCCACACACGCACGAAATTTTCGACCTCGGTTCCGCGTGGCTGGAGTTGACAAATTTGCCCTTTGTTTATGCGGTCTGGGCGCTGCGTCGTGGAATTGAGAACAAAGAATTGCGCGGTGAATTGAAAGCATCAAAACGCTCCGGCCTTGAATCGTTGGAACAACTGATCGAAACGCGCGAGGAATTTGACGAGGATTTTCGCCGCGATTATTTCGAATGGCACATCCAATATCATCTTGCCGAAGACGAAAAACGCGGCATCGCGAAATTTTGCGAACTGCTCCGCAAACACAATCTCGGCCCAGTGTTCGAGCCGAAATATATCAGCGATAATTTACGCGTGGTTTTATAAGCCAATGCCTAAATCGTCATTCGCAAATCGCAAATCAAAAACGGGTTAGCTTTTCCAATTCCTTCACGCGTTTTTCGATGTCACTGCGTTTGGTTTTCGTCGTCGTGTTCAAACCAAAACCTTCGCAGCAAAAACTGGCGGTGACGCTGCCGTAGACCATCGCGCGGCGGATGTTCGCATCAATCGAACCTTTCGCCGTCGCGAGAAAACCCATCATGCCGCCGACGAAAGAATCGCCCGCGCCGGTCGGATCAACGACTTTGTGCAATGGATACGCGGGGCAGATGAAAAATCCTTTCGGGCCTGACAAGATCGAGCCGTGCGAACCTTTTTTGATGATGACGTATTTCGGTCCGAGCTTGTGGATTTTTTTCAGCGCGGTAAAAACGTTATCTTCTTTCGTGAGTTGGTGCGCTTCGCTGTCATTCAAAACGAAACCATCAATGCGCGGGAGCAGTTTCAGCAAATCCGGCAGCGCGATGTTCAGCCACAAATCCATTGAATCGGCGACGACAAATTTCGCGCGTTTCATCTGGTCGAGCACGCGATGTTGCAGCGCGGGTGCGATGTTGCCGAGCAGCACGAACGGCGCGTTCTGATAATTTTTTGGCAGCACCGGTGAAAAAGTTTCGATTACGCCGAGTTCCGTCGCAAGCGTTCGGCGGT
>JAMFSG010000284.1 GCA_026225155.1 Verrucomicrobiota bacterium | reverse complement strand
GTGCGCGGGCTGACGAAAGTTTTCAAGGATTTCTGGAATCGCCCCAAGGCGCGCGCGGTGGACAATGTGGATTTTGAAGTCCGGCGCGGCGAAGTTTTCGGACTGCTCGGCCCGAACGGTTCTGGCAAATCCACGACGGTCAAGCTGCTGCTCGGTTTGCTGAATCCCACGAAGGGACACATCGAGGTCTTCGGCCATTCGCCGCGCCATGTGCAGACGAAATCGCGCATCGGTTATCTGCCGGAGGAATCGTATCTGTATCGCTACCTCAACTCGCGCGAGACGCTGGATTTTTTCGGGAATCTTTTTCATCTCTCGAAAGGCGAACGCGACAATCGCGCGGAACAATTGCTCGAAATGGTCGGCCTCGGCAAAACGCAGACGCGCGCGGTCGGCGAATTTTCCAAAGGCATGCAACGCCGCATCGGTCTGGCGCAAGCGCTCATCAACGATCCTGATTTGGTGATTCTTGACGAGCCGACGGCTGGGCTTGATCCGATTGGCTGTCGCGAAGTGAAAGATTTGATTGTCGCGCTCGCGCGTCGCGGAAAAACCGTGATTTTAAGTAGCCATTTGCTTTCCGATGTCGAGGATGTTTGCGATCGCGTGGTGATTTATTATGGCGGAAAAATCCAGGCCGCCGGCACGTTGAAAGAATTGCTCGCCGAGCCGGACACGTTGCGCATCACGACGCCGGTTTTGCCGCGCGAAACTTTGGAACGCGTTCTGGAAATCATCCGCAAGGATGTTTCGACCGGCGAAGTGCGCGTGGATAATCCGACGCAAAATCTGGAAAGTTATTTTCTCGACGTCGTGGCGAAAGCGCGCGCGGCCAACGAAACCAGCGGTGCGCAATCCGGCGCGCGCGTGGCGGAATATTTGCGCGCAGGCGCACAGGAAAAACCGGCGACGGAAAAAGTTCTGGAAAAATTGTCATTGCCGCAATCGGCGCAGCCGGTGGTTGAAATAAAATCCGCGTCACAAATTGCGATTCCAAAAGTGGACGATAAAAAACTGGAAGCTTTGTCGCAAACCAGCCAGCCAACTTTGCCGCCGGAAAAATCCGCGCCGAAACCGGAAACGGAAAAGCCGGTGGATTTGTCGAAAGCCGATGAAAAATTGTCATCGCTGCTCGGAAACAAAAAATAATTTCAGCCACAGATGGACACAGATGAAACACAGATAAAGAATTTGGCACGTCAGTTTTCCCCATCTGTGTTTCATCTGTGCCCATCTGTGGCTTCTGAATAAATGCAAAGAATTCTCGCCATCGCTTGGTTGACGTGGAAGGCCGCACTGCGGTTCAAGTTATTCCTCGTCATCGCGGCGCTTTTGGTTTTGGCGGTCGTCGGTTTGCCGCTGGTCATCAAGGACGATGGCACGGCGCAGGGTTTCACGCAGATCATTTTGACTTACACCTTGAGTGCGATCACGGCGCTGCTCGGGCTTTCGACATTGTGGCTTTCATGCGGCACGCTGGCGCGCGACATCGAGGAATGCCAAATCCAAGTCGTCGCGACAAAGCCGATTGCGCGTTGGCAGATCTGGTTTGGCAAATGGCTCGGACTCGTTTCGTTGAATGCGGTGCTGCTGCTGATTTCCGGCGGCTGCGTTTTTGGCTTGTTGCAATGGCGCGCGACAAAATTGCCGGCGTCTGAACAAAAGATTTTGCGCGAACAAGTTTTGGTCGCGCGCGGTTCGGCGAAGCCGCAAAGTTACGACGAACAAATTGAATCCGAAACGGAACGGATTTTGCAAGGCCGTTTGAAATCCAATCCCGAGCTGGCCAGCGCGGCGAATTTGCCGGAAGTGCGCCGGCAAGTCCATGAGCAGGTGAAGGCGGATTTTCAACTCATCCCGCCGGGTTATACGAAAGGCTGGCAGATCAATCTGGGTTTTGCCAAAAATTATTTGCCGGGCAAGCCACTGCAAGTGCGCGTGAAATTCAACACGGCAAACAAAAGCAGTTCGGGAACTTTTCTGCTGGCGTGGCAGATCGGCAGCATGGATTCGACAAATTATTGGGAGAGCGAACCGATGAGTCTCGCGCCGGACACGTTCCACGAATTTCAAATCCCGCCAAACCTGTTCGACAAAAATGGCGTGCTGACGATTGTGGCCGCGAATCCAAATAACACGGCGCTGTTGTTTCCGCTCGAAGACGGAATTGAAGTGCTTTATCCCGAAGGCGGTTTTGCGCTGAATTTCGTGCGCGGCCTCGGCATCATTTTTTTCTGGCTGGCGTTGATGGCGGCGATGGGTTTGATGGCGGCGAGTTTTCTGTCATTTCCGGTCGCAACTTTTTTCTCGCTGGCATTGCTGGCTGTGGTTTTATCAAGCGGCACATTATCGGACGCGATTGATTCCGGCTCGGTCGCGGCGGGCAACGAAGAAACCGGCGTCGCGGGCCATTCGGTCGCGGACGTGGTGTTGATCCCGGCATTCAAGGGCATTTTATCCGTAGTCAAACTGGTGCAAAACTATTCGCCGATTGATGCGTTGAGCACCGGCCGCAGCATCACTTGGGAAGAACTTGGCCTGGCGTTCACGCAAATTGTATTGGTGCTCGGCGGAGTTTTTTCGGTGTTCGGCATCATCTGTTTCAACCGGCGTGAACTCGCCACGGCGCAAGGAACGCAATGAACCCGCGCGCCAAAAAAATAATTTTCTGCATGCTGATCGCCGTGCTGCTTTTCAGCGCGGGCCGCGTGCAAAAATCGTTGAATGTTGACCGCGACCGTCTGGGCATGACGCACATGGCCGCGCTCGACAATGCGCCGCCGATGCTGGCGTTCACGACGGTTGCGCTCGGCGGTTTTCGCGGCTTGATCTCCAATTTTCTCTGGATGCGCGCGAACGATCTGCAGCAGGACGACAAATTTTTTGAGGCCGCGCAGCTCGCGAATTGGATCACCGACCTCGAGCCGCATTTTTCGCAAGTCTGGATTTTTCAAGGCTGGAATATGGCCTATAATATTTCGGTGAAGTTCAAGGATTTTCCCGACCGCTGGCGCTGGGTCGAGAACGGCATCACGTTGTTGCGCGACGGCGGCTTGAAATATAATCCCGACGACGTTTTGATCTATCGCGAACTCGCGTGGGATTTTCAGCACAAGATGGGCGCGAATCTCGACGACGCGAACATTTATTATAAAAGCGAATGGGCTAAAGAGATGACGCCATTCTTCGGCGCGAATGGAACGAATTTCGCCGTGCTGCTGAACCCGCAAACGGCCGAGGAAAAAACGAACGCGCTTTTGCTCGAGCAAAAATACAAGATTGATCCGAAGTTCGCAGAAAAAGTGAATGAAGATTGGGGTCCGCTCGACTGGCGTTTGCCCGAGGCGCACGCGATTTATTGGGGCGCGCGCGGCTTGGACGCGGCGCAAAAAAATCCCGACAAGGTTAAGGCCGATGATTTGATCACGTTGCGCCGCATCCTCTATCAATCTGTTTATCAAGCGTTCAAACACGGACGCATTATCGCGAATCCGTATACTCAAACCTATTCGCTCGGCCCAGATCTGGATCTGGCATCCAAAGCCAATGACACTTATCTAAAAAATTATGCCGAGGAAACGCAGCCCGGCATGAAAGATGGCATTTTGAAGGCGCACCGGAATTTTCTGCGCGACGCAGTTTATTTTCTTTACGAAAACTACCGTATTGCCGACGCGGCGAAATATTACAAACTGCTTGGCGATCAATATCCGGATAAATTCATTCTCGACGGCGACCCGACTTCGTTGCCGAAAAATCTGACGCTTGATGAATATGCCGTCCAACGCGTGCAATCGGAATTGGGTGATACTTCGGAAGAACGCACCACCGCCGTCGTGCAGGGACTTTTGCGCAACGCCTACGCCGAACTCGCGCTCGGCTCGGACGACCGTTATCAAGGTTTTAAAAATATCGTCAAAAAAATCTACAAACATTACGAAGATAAAACGGCAAACGGTGGCGTCAAAAGTTCACGCGTGCCGCTGCCGAATTACGACGATCTTGATCGCAGCGTGCGGAAAGATTTGCTCGATCCGCAAAATGGATTGCCGTTTGCCGCGCGTGCCATGTTGCGCACGCAACTGGGAATGCCGGCGGAAACTAACGCGCCCGCCATCAGTCCAATCAAAGAACTGCCGACCAGTGTGACTTCGACCAACGCGGACGAAAGCGTGCCGACCAATTCCGCCGCGAAGTGATTTGCTTTTTGAAGTGAATAAAGAAAACAGGAATGAAGGAAAATTCCTGCTTCCTGTTTTCCTAATTCAACATTTGTTTCGGCGTTCCAACTTGCGCAGTGCGTTTTTTTATGGAAAAATTCAGTGCGCGCGCGATGCAAAAACAACCCCAACATTACCCCAAACATTACTGCGGAGTCTTCGGCATTTTCGGTCATCCGAATGCCGCGGAGCTGACTTATTACGGACTTTACGCGCTGCAACATCGCGGTCAGGAAAGCGCGGGCATCATCACCTGCCACGATGGGAAATTTTTCAAGCATCACGGCATGGGTCTCGTGCCGCAGATTTTCAACGGCGACGTTTTGCACAATTTGGTTGGTGATCGCGCCATCGGCCACACGCGCTATTCCACGACCGGTTCATCACAATTGAAAAATGCGCAGCCGTTGACGATTGATTGCGTGCGCGGCCAGATCGCGATCGCGCACAACGGAAATTTGACGAATGCAGCGCAGTTGCGCGACGAACTCGAAAGCAACGGCGTGCCGTTCCAGACGACGGTGGACAGCGAAATCATTTTGATGATGCTCGCGCAACCGACGCTCAACGGCGTTGAGAATACGCTCGTGAAAACATTGCGGCGCATCGAAGGTGCGTATTCGCTCGTCATCATGACGGAAAAAGAATTGATCGGCGCGCGCGACCAGTTTGGTTTTCGTCCGCTTTCCATTGGGCGAACGGCGAACGGCGCCTACGTTTTGTCGAGCGAAACGACGGCATTCGATCTGATCCACGCGGAATTTGTGCGCGACGTTTTGCCCGGCGAAATCGTCATCATCAACGAAAAAGGTTTGGTCAGCATCCAAGCATTTCCCGAACACAAGCGCGAGGCGTTCTGCATTTTTGAATACGTTTATTTTGCGCGACCCGACAGCGTGCTGCGCGGCAAAACGGTTTACGACGTGCGCAAGGAAATGGGTCGCCAGCTCGCGCGCGAACATAATGTCAAAGCGGATTTGATCATTCCCGTGCCGGACAGCGGCGTCTGCGCGGCGATGGGTTACTCCGAGGAATCCGGCATTCCTTACGAGATGGCGTTCATCCGCAACCATTACGTCGGCCGCAGTTTTCTCCAGCCGACGCAGCTCATCCGCGATTTCAACGTGCGCGTGAAATTGAACCTCATCGAATCGCTCGTGAAAGACAAACGCGTC
>JAMFSG010000283.1 GCA_026225155.1 Verrucomicrobiota bacterium | reverse complement strand
TGATGGTTGAGAGCCAGCAGGCTTCGCCAAATAGAATGTGTCCTGCGCATCGCGTGCCGGATGGTCGGCGGGCGTGTTGAGCGCGTCGAAGCAATGATACTCGTCCTCGATCTCCGGGCCGTCGGCGACGGCGAAACCGATCTTGCGGAACGCGCGGACGATGTCGTCGGTGACTTGCGTGAGCGGATGCAATTTGCCGAGCGCGCGACGGCGTCCGGGCAGCGTGAAATCGGTCGGCTCTTTCGGCAGCGCGGCTTTCAATTCCAATTCTTCGCGACGAGAAACGAGCGCGGCTTCGAGTTCGACCTTGGCGGCGTTGATGAGTTTGCCGGCGGCGGGTTTTTCTTCCTTCGACAAAGTGCCGAGCTGTTTCATCAGCGCGGTAAATTTGCCATTCGGCCCGATCCACGCGCCTTTGGTTTGTTCCAACGCGGCGAGGTCGGGTGCGGCTTTCAGTTCAGCAAGCGCAGTTTGTTTCAGCGGTTCAATATCGTCGAGAAATCCAGCCATAAAATGTGGCGGATGTTAGCCGCAAAAAGGCGCAAAGGACACGAAGAAAATTTTAACCGCAGATGGACACCGATGAACACGGATTGAAACTTGGACTGGTCGGCGGGTGTCTTCACGAGCCGAGGCAATCAAACTTCCATGCCACGCCCGGCTCGCGGGGACGCTCGCCCACCAGTCCGACAAAATCAATTCGCGAAAATTGGCGAAATTCGCGTCAAACCGTTTTCCCAGATCCGTGTTCATCCGTGCCCATCCGTGGTAGAAACCGTTCTGATCTGCCTTATGAACCTTGTGGGTGCGCGCAATTTATTTCCCACGATGAACGATTTGGGTTAGTTTGGGTCGAATGTTGGAAATTATCATGCGTCCGAAACGAATTTTTTTGCTGGGGATCATTGTCGCGGCGGTGCTCGCGATCTGGGTGGGCTGCGTGGCGGCAAAATCGTCCGGCCCGGCACCGCAACCGCCGACGGGTTTGGCGGCGAAATATAAATCCGACCCGAACGATCCGCGCATCGCTTATGTGACGGCAATGTTGCTGGGGCAATATCAATATTTGCAACGCCCGCTGGACACGGAGCTTTCTGAAAGATTTTTCGACGGCTATGTCAATTCGCTCGACCCGCGCCACGAAAATTTTCTGCAATCCGACCTCGCGCAATTTTCCATTTACCGCACCAATCTGGATGCGCTCACAACGAGCGGCAGCGTCGCAGACTTGACGCCGGCTTACGCGGTTTACGAGCGTTTGACCGAACGTCTGCAGCAGCACAACGATTACGCGAACGAATTGTTGAAGCAGGACAAGTTTAAGTTCACCGCCGATGACAACATCCAGATTGACCGCCGCCACGAACCGTTTCCGAAAGATTTGGACGCGGCGAAAGAATTGTGGAAACAGCGTCTGCGCTACGAATATTTGCAGGAAAAATTGGCGGCGGAAATTTCCGAAACGAACGGCAATGTGGTTGTGAAATTGCCGGCGGGCGCGGGCACGAACATCCTTGACACTTTGACGCGGCGGTATCGCTGGAGCATGCACGCGATGACGAACATGGATGGCGACGCGATTTTGCAGGTGTATCTCGAAGCGCTCGCGCACGCCTATGATCCGCATACGGATTATTTCAGCGCGCCGAAAGCGCAGGATTTTTCCATTGAAATGAGCCTGTCGCTGTTCGGCATCGGCGCGCAATTGCGGGAAGACGATGGTTATTGCAAGATCATGGAACTGGTTCCCGGCGGCCCCGCGGCCAAAAGCAAATTGTTGAATCCCGACGACCGCATCGTCGCCGTTGCGCAGGGCAACAAACCGCCGGTGGACGTGGTGGATATGGAATTGGAAAAAGTCGTCCAACTGATCCGCGGGCCGAAAGACACCGAAGTGCGGCTGACTATCAGTCCGGTTACCGACCGCGCCAGCCGTCATGTCGTCACGCTTGTCCGCGACGAAATCAAAATGGAGAACGGGGAAACCAAGGCGCAGTTGATTGTTTTGCCGGACGGTAAAAAAATTGGCGTGCTCGATGTGCCTTCATTTTACGCACCGATCGGGCCGTCCGGCGGTCAAAGTTATGTGTCCGTGGACACCGCCAAGCTGATCAAAAAATTGAAAGCGGAAAAAGTGGACGGCATCGTTTTGGACTTGCGCAGCAATCCCGGCGGTTCGCTCGAAGAATCCGTGAAATTTACCGGCCTCTTCATCAAAGATGGTCCGGTCGTGCAAGCGCGTGATTCCGACGGCCAGGTTGCGGTAGATTCTGATCCCGATCCGCGCGTGCTTTACGATGGCCCGCTCGTCGTGATGATCAATCGTTTCAGCGCGTCCGCCGCCGAAATCACCGCCGCCGCCTTGCAAGATTACGGACGCGCGATCATCGTCGGCGACACTTCCACGCACGGCAAAGGCACGATTCAAAGTTTGAATTCGCTCCGGCCGTTTGTCTGGCCGGCCACCGCCACCGCGACCAACGATCCCGGCCAGCTCAAGATCACAAAAGGCAAATTCTATCGCATCACCGGCGCGTCCACGCAGTTGAAAGGCGTCGTATCTGACATCGTTTTACCCGATGGCTTGGATCATTCGCCGTTCGTGGGTGAAACCGCGCTTGATAATCCGCTGCCTTGGGACACGATCCAGCCGGCGAATTTCACCAAGTTGAACCGCGTCCAGCCTTACCTTGACGAACTGCGCAGCCAATCCGCCGCGCGGATCGCGACCAATCAGGATTTTGCCTACATCAACCAGGACATCGCCGAATACGAAAAAATTCAGGAAGACCGGACGGCCACCATCAACGAACAAACCGCCATCAAGGAACGCGAAGATGTCGTTGCGAAAAACAAGACGCGTGAAACCGAACGCAAAAGCCGTCCCGTGCCGGAAGCGAAAATCTATGATTTGACTGTCGAAAATTCCGGCGATCCCGGCTTGCCTGCGGCCACGTCTTATTTCACGACGAATAATTTGACGGCTGATCATCGCCAAAACGCACCACTTATTTATTATAGTTTCGACACCAACTTTTTTGCGCTGCCAAAAGAGAACCCTGGCATTTCGGCGCAAGGAACCAATGTCATTGCCGTTTGGACGAATTATTCCGAAATCAAATGGCCCGGCGTCAAGTTATCTGACGATGTGAAGCTAGCATCTTTGAATGATTTGAACGGTTTGAGCATCACCAACAATACTCTCACTGTGACCAATCCCGTGGTGTTGGAGCGGAATTTGCCCGACGCCGCGCTCGAAGAAACCAAACTGATTTTGGAAGATTACATTTCTTTGCAGGCAAAAAATTCCCTGCAAGTTGTGGTGCATTAAACTTATGAAAACGCCGGTCGCATTTTTTAGCGTGTTGTTCGTTGCGAGCATCGCAGCGGCTGATCCTTATTCGATTGCGATTCAACAGGCCAAGCGCGCCAGCGACCAGAACGCCGCCGAACAACAGCAAATCCAACGGCAGGCTGGCGGAACAACTTCCACCCAGCCATCCGCGCCGAACACGCCGCCAGCCGATCCCATGCTCGCGGCGACGTTGCAAAATGTTTCCGGTTTGCAGGCGGACATTGCCGGACTGAATGCCACGACTGACAGACCGACGACTGATCAGAAAATTTCCTTGCTGAATGATTTGTCCTCGGCGTCGCAAAGCACCAAAGCCTCATCGGACTCGGTGAAAACTTTGACGAAAGATTTGATGACGGCTTTGGCGGGAAAAAAAATTGCAACAGCGCAGCAAACCAAATTCGCGCGGCAAATCCACGCCCTTTTCAACAGCTCGCATCTCACGGCGGCACAGCAGCAGACAATTTTGGATGATGTGCAAAAAACTTTGACCGGCGCTGGTGTTTCGCTGGATGCCGCGACGGATGTCATCACTGACTTGAAAAAAGTCGCGCTCGAAACCAAGTAACCATGCCGCAGATCAAATGTCCGACGTGCAAAAAATCCGGCGACTGGTTCGCTGGAAAATTCGGGCCGTTCTGTTCGGAACGATGCAAAATGGTTGACCTCGGCAAATGGTTCGGCGGCGAGCACGCGATCTCCGAGCCGTTGAAGCCGGAGCATTTTGAAAATTTCGCCGAACTGCCGCCGGGCGATTATTTAGACAAGCCGGAACAGGATTAACCACAGATGGACACGGATTAACGCAGATAAGAAAAGTGTCCGCCGATTGCGCCAATTTTCGCCGATTGAAACAACTTGAATTTAATCTGCGTGAATCGGCGCAATCGGCGGATAAAGCAAGTTTTAATAAGTTTTTATCCGTGTCATCCGTGTCATCCGTGATTGAAATTTATTTTTTAATTTGAAATAAACGGCGCGGTCAGACGTCTGATGATTATGAAACGATTGCTTTGGACTTTACTGGCCGCAGGCGCATTGAATCTAGCTGCGACCGCACAAACGACAAATACCATGAACACAAATAAAACTGAAATCGCCGACTTGGGCGGCGGCTGCTTCTGGTGCATGGAAGCGGTTTTCGAACGGCTGCATGGCGTGATTTCCGTGACGAGCGGTTTCGCCGGCGGCACCACGGAAAATCCGACGTATCAGGAAGTCTGCACCGAAACGACCGGTCACGCGGAAGTGACGGAAATCGCTTTTGATCCATCAAAAATTTCCTACGCAAAGTTGCTGGAAGTTTTCTGGCAGGCGCACGATCCGACGACTTTGAACCGCCAGGGCGCGGACGAAGGCACTTCGTATCGTTCCATCATTTTGTATCGTGACGAGAAGCAAAAACTCATCGCGGAAAAATCCAAGCTGGAGGCGCAATCAAATTTTCACAACCCCGTTGTGACGGAAATCGTGCCGCTCAAGAAATTTTACAAGGCCGAGGATTATCACCAGCAATATTACGACAACAATACCAACGCCGGTTATTGCCAGGTCGTCATCACGCCGAAACTGGAAAAGCTGGAACACAAAAATGTGATTAAATCGGAGCCGCAGACGAAATGATTTTTTGCGGGAGATTTCAGTAAAAAAGCGGCGGATTTTTGTCCGCCGCTTTTTCGTCTAACGAAAGGAGAATTATTTCGCGGCGAGCGCGGTTTCGATGGCTTTGGTCACTTCATCGGAATCCGGTTTCACGCTGGAATCAAAACGATTGACGATTTTGCCGTCGCGCCCGACCAAAAACTTCGTGAAATTCCAGTGGATGTTGCCAGGGAACGGCGAATCTTTGCCCGCGAGCAAAACGTAGAGCGGCGCGCGGTTGTCGCCATTGACTTCCAACTTGTCAAACAACGGAAACGTCACGTTATAGGTCGCGGTGCAGAACTGCTTGATGACCGCATCCGAACCCGGTTCTTGTCCGCCGAATTGGTTGCACGGAAATCCGAGGATGACGAGGCCCTGGCTTTTGTATTTTTGATAGGTCGCCTCGAGCGCGGCATATTGCGGCGTGAATCCGCAGTGCGACGCGACGTTGACAATGAGCAGGACTTTGCCCTGCTGCGGTTTCAACGAAGTGTCTTTGCCGTCAATATCCTTGAGCGGCAGATCGTAAATGGAATCCGCCGCGTGCGTGGCGACGAGGGAAAACAGCGTGACGGCGGCGAGCAGGATAAATTTTTTCATAGGCGGAAACGATGCACTGGTGTCGGTAGGGTGTCAATATAGGGCATTGGATGACAGTATCCTGATTTGGTAGGGATGGCGCGTCGCGTCGTCCGCGCCGGATTGCGGCGCAACACGAATTGGCAAGACGTTCACGCAACGATGCCCGCTTCCGTCGCCTGACGCTGCGCTCGGCGACGGGG
>JAMFSG010000282.1 GCA_026225155.1 Verrucomicrobiota bacterium | reverse complement strand
CACGAATGCACCTCAAATAATAATAGGTTCACCTTATTTTGTGCCAACGGTAACAATCAATGTGAGTAAAGTTAAAGTGACGCAACATGTAATAATTGGTCTAGATTACGTGCTGCAATCCTCAACCAACCTAGTCAACTGGACCGCCGTCGGCCCCGCCTTCACAGCCACCAACGAAATAATGACCAGTGAATTTGATATAAATTTGACTGGTCAATATTTTCGATTGGAACAGGCACCTTGAACGCTCTCATTTTAATTAAATTGTTGAAAAATCTTGCCAGCTATTTAGTTGGCAACGCGACCAGCTAGCGCATTCAATTCCGACTGCACCATTTCGGCGATGGTTTGTTCAAAAGAAATTTCCGGTTCCCAACTCAAAAGTTGTTTGGCTTTGACAGCATTGCCGACGACTTGACGCGGGTCGGCGGGGCGAAAAAATTGTTTTTCCTGGCGCACAAATTTTTGCCAGTCCAAATCCACCGTCTTGAAAGCCAGCTCGACGATGTCCTGCACGCGATGCAATTTTCCCGTCGCAAAAACAAAGTCTTCCGGCGTGTCGTGTTGCAGCGCGAGCCACATGCCGCGCACATAATCGCGCGCGTGGCCCCAATCGCGTTGCGCGCTGGTGTCGCCCAAGACGAGTTCGGATTGGCGGCCGGATTTGATGGCGGCAACGGCGCGGCAGATTTTTCGCGTCACAAAATTTTCACCGCGGCGCGGTGATTCGTGGTTGAATAAAATTCCGTTGACGGCGAACAGTCCGAAGTTTTTCCGGTAGATGCGCGTCATCTGCGTGCCTAAGGCTTTGGCCGAACCATAAGGCGTGATGGGATTTACGGGCGTGATTTCCGTCTGCGGCGATTGTTCCGGGCTGCCAAAAATTTCGCTGGAACTGGCGTGAAAAAATCGCGGCGCTTTCGGCAATTTTCTTGTCAATTCCAAAAGGCGCAACGCACCGAGTCCAGTGATGCGGCAAGTTTCCTCGACCTTTTCAAAACTCGCACCAACGTGGCTCTGGCTGGCGAGATGATATATTTCATCCGGCGCGGATTTTTCCAACGGAACACGGATGGACTTAGCGTCGTCCAAATCGGCGGGATGCAAAAATAGAGTTTTCTCAAAAACCGTCGCGTTGGCTTTTAGTGGTTTTAAGTTGGGCGAACCGCCGTTGGTGGACTGGCGATAGATGCCGTGGACTTCGTAATTTTTTGACAGCAGCAGTTCGGCCAGATACGAGCCGTCCTGCCCTTCAATACCGGTGATAAAGGCGCGTTTCATGCGAAAGACGCGTGATTATTTTTTCTGGTCAGCAAGCCGTTTGACATCGGCATCCACCATCAAGCGGACGAGATCGGCGAATTTAGTCTGCGGCGACCAGTTCAATTGCTTCCGCGCTTTTTCTGGATTGCCGATAAGCAGTTCCACTTCGGCGGGACGATAAAACTTCGGATCAATCTCCACATGCTTCTGCCAATCCAAACCGACGCGATCAAAAGCCAGTTCCAAAAATTCGCGCACGCTGTGCGTTTCGCCGGTGGCGACAACATAATCATCGCCTTGTGGTTGCTGGAGCATGAGCCACATGGCTTCGACGTATTCCTTCGCGTAACCCCAGTCGCGTTTGGCCTCAATGTTGCCCATGAAAAGTTTGTCCTGCAAACCGGCCTTGATGCGCGCAACGGCGGTGGTGATTTTGCGGGTCACAAAATTTTCGCCGCGGCGAGGTGATTCGTGATTGAAAAGAATCCCGTTGCTGGTGTGAAAATTGTAGGACTCGCGATAGTTCACCGTGATCCAATAGGCGTAAAGTTTGGCCACGGCGTAAGGACTGCGCGGATGAAATGGGGTCAGTTCGCTTTGCGGAATTTCGCGGACTTTGCCGAACATTTCGCTCGACGAGGCCTGATAAAAACGGGTGGGCAGGTTGAGTTGATGGATGGCTTCGAGCAAGCGCGCGACGCCAGTAGCGGTCACATCCGCCGTATAACCGGGAATGTCAAAGCTGATACGCACGTCGCTTTGCGCGCCGAGGTTATAGACTTCGTCCGGGCGGATTTTTTCCAACAAACGAATCAAAGAACCTGCGTCAGCCAGATCGCCATGATGCAAAAAAAGCCGGTCGGAAGCCGCGACCTGCTCCAAATAACCGCGATACGGCGCCGCCGTGCGGCGGACGATGCCGTGAACTTCATAGCCTTTGGACAACAGCAGCTCTGTCAAATAAGAGCCGTCCTGTCCCGTGATACCGGTGATTAAAGCTTTTTTTGCCATAGATTAAATCGGGTGGAATTATTCCGTAATTTTGCCTGTGTCGCAAGCTTGGACAGCAAAGAATTTTTTTTGATTAAGGACCTGATTGTTTTCTTGATGGAAAAAAACAGAACCCGAGTCGCTCTTGAAAAGCAGCCTGACCTTGATCCAATCTTACTCCTTAATTGTCTTCGAAACGGCCATGTATAAATCATTAAGAATTTCTCATCACGGTCACCAGATGATCGGCAAGTTGCCGGGCGATGAGTGGATCATCGTATTGGCGCATGAATTTTTTTTGACCCGGCGCAACTGCGCCACTTTGCTGGAAGGCACGGACAAAATCAGCCGCGTCGCCCAGCTTGGCATAGTTTGGATGGTCTCCAAAAATAGAGCGGTAATGCGGCAGTTCATAGCAAATGCAACGGCATTCACAATACAACGCCTCGGCCAGCGCGATGCCCCAGCCTTCTTCGTAGCTGGGAAAAAAGAAGTATTGGGCGCGTTGCAACAGTGAAAATTTTTCCGTCTCCGATAGAAAACCTGCGAGCCGGATATTGGTCAGGTTCAGCCGACGAATTTCAGCTTCCAACGCCGGTTGCTCCGGCCCAGTGCCCGCCATGATCAGCCGGAACTCAGGATGAGTGCGCTGCAGTTCTGCCATCACTTTCACCAGATCAAAAATGCCTTTTTGCGAAACCAAGCGTCCGACAAAACAGGCCAGATTTACATCCTTGGACGGCGGTTCTACTGCATCAATGGCTGCCGCGTCAAATCCGGCCGGCAAAATAAAAAAAGTTTTTTCCGGCATCAACGCCGCCAATTCCTGCCGCGTGGCTTCATTGCCCGCCACGATGAAATCACAGGCGCGGCGGATAATTCGCAGCATGATTTTTTGTTCCACTGCCGCCAACCCGAAACGGATGCGCGTCGCAAAATTTACCGGCTTCCGTTTAGGAATAAGATGATAAATCACCGCCCCTTTGCGCCGCGCCTTCCAAAACCAGACCGGAATGACATCCACGCCAAACGGCGACGACGCGAGTGCCACGTCATATTTTTTTTGATTGCGGAAGCCCCACGCAACACCTTGCACGATGCGGATGGAAAATGCCGTCAGGATGCCAAGCAAAGTCAAATTTGCCTGGCTACGCGTGAGGAAAAAACGACCTGATGTAGCCGCAAAATTCCGGGCGCTTTTTGGAATCAAAACATCCGGCTGAAGTTTTGAAGAACGGATAAATTTAAACATCACCGCATCACCGCCGCCCACCGACTTGCCTTCGGTGGCAAGGCTGCCATTGAGCATGACCAACAAAGAAAATGGCGGCGTTGTTTGAGCCATTGGCCGGATAAACAAGACTGGCGTGCTGGTTTATTTAGTTTCCAATAGAATACCAATGTTGCGTTGCCACGTAGCGATCATGCCGCCATCTTGCGCCCACCAGCCAACAGGCTGAAAACCGCAGGCCGCCGAAAGGTCGCGCAACGAGCGCGGCGTAAAATCACGGATGTGACCGGATGGATCAAATTTTTTAAGCCGGTCTTGTAAAAATTCCGGCCAGAAACCATAAGTGACCGAGCGTGTGCCAACTTCGCTGCCCAGTGGTTGGCTTCCAAACAAGAAAAGAATCCGGCTCGTCAACGCGGCACAATTGGGGACACTTACCACGGCCAACCCGCCGGGCTGAAGCACGCGCCGGATTTCTCCCAAGAAGAATTCAGTTTCAAAAATATGTTCCAACACGTGATTGCAACTGATGAAATCAAAACTGGCATCGGCGAACGGCAGTTTCTGTCCGTCCACGCTTTGTTGAAAAAATTCCGGGGCAGGTGAAATCTCGCCCAGCCGGCTGTTCTCCGCCCGGATCAAATCCACGACGGCAATGTGCTTGAAGCTGGCCTGATGATTTTGACGCAATGCCGTTGTCACATCGAAAAGAAATTGAGCCTTGCCACAACCGATGTCTAGGATGCGCAATTG
>JAMFSG010000281.1 GCA_026225155.1 Verrucomicrobiota bacterium | reverse complement strand
GGCAAGTTCGCCAAAGATTGGGTCAAAGAATACGAAGGCGGCTACAAACGCTACAACGCGCTGCTCAAAAAAGGCGAGCAACATCCGATTGAAAAAACCGGCGCCAAACTCCGCGCGATGATGCCGTGGATGAAAAAGCGTTCCATCAAAGGCGCGCAAGCAGCGTATTGATTTACGATTTCGGAATTATGATTTCCGATTGAAACACAAAAGCCGCTGGAGGAATCCGGCGGCTTTTTTATTTTTAATTGAGCTCAAAATCAAATCCGCGCATTGTTTTGGCATGAGCGACGATTGGCGCAATGACCCCGTCACAGAAAAGCAAAAAGAAAAACTTCACTTCTTTGGTTGCACTTGGGATGAAGGCATCACAAAAGGCCAAGCCAGTGATTCAATTAACGAATGCGTTAGCAAATTTCCAGAAACTCAACAGGCTTGGCTAAATCGCCCGGCGACAGCTGAACAATTGGAAGAACTCAAGTCATTCGGAGAAGAAGCTGAAGATGGTTTAACCTATGGTGAAGCGAAAGAACTTCTACACGATCCTGATACTTATCACAGCACGCATCCGCCTAAATCTGTAATGGACTCAACTCCGCCGGTGTTAAGTGCCAAGCGCGGTTTTTTTGGTTGGATTTCTGACAAATTAGAGCAACGCAAAATCCGAATCGCAGAAGCTAAAGCTCAAAGGAAGGCATACATTGCCAGCATCATTTCTAATTTGAAAAATGGTCAATCACCTCTTTTGGATAGACCAAATTTTCTCCTGCAACGTGGAGAAAGAATTTGCTGGGCTGAACCGAGCACGCTTGAAGAAATTAAAGTTGTGGGTCGGCATTATGAAGGAGGTTCTTCAGGAGTCACTTTTAGGGTGGCAAAAGGTGTTCGTTTTAATGTCGGGCGTCAAAGAGGTCATTCGGTAAGCGAAACCGCAGCAGTAACCACAAGCACTGGAGAACTCATAATAACAAATAAGCGTTTAGCGTTTTTAGGAGATAGAAAATCACTCGCAATAAAGTTTGAAAAATTATTGGAAATTCACCCTGCAACGAATGGAATAAAGTTTTCCGAAGGGGGCCGTGCCGGCCCAAAACTCATTAGATATTCTAGCAAACAAAACGCCGACATTATTTGTGAAATTTTGAACTACGTTTTGGGATATTGATTTTTCGATCCATGTTTCATCCGTGACTAAAAATCAGCCGCCCAGCGTCGTCGGATCAGTCACATCACCTTTGTTGTAATCAACGTAAGCTTCGGTCAAATCGGCGGCATACATCACCGCGTTCGCCTGGCCGAGATTCAGGTTGATGTGCAGTTCAAATTCCTTCGGCGCGACGGCGGCGCACAATTCCTTGAACGTCGCCGGCGTCGGCTGGCCGCGTTTCAAGCTCCACAGAATTTTTTCCTGCCGCGCCGAAGCGCTTTTGGCGAAGGCGGGTTCGGCCACTGCGGAATAACCGATGTCAATTTTCTCCTCGACCACTTTTGCGGGCGAATAACCGATCGCGTCAATGATGCGGCCCCAATTCGGATCGCCGCCGTGCCAGCTCGTCTTCACCAGCGCGCTGTTCGCCACCGCGCGCGCCGCGGCATCCGCATCCTGGATCGTCTTCGCGCCATTCACACGAACGGTCACGACGCGGTGAACGCCCTCGCCATCGCGCACAATTTTTTTTGCAAGTTCGAGCGCAACATGATTGAGCGCCGCTTGAAATTTTTTGAATTCCGCACTCCGAATTCCGAATTCCGAATTTTCTGCGAGCCCATTGGCGAGCACCAAAACAGTGTCATTCGTGCTCATGTCGCCGTCCACGGTGATGCGATTGAAACTGTGCGCGACGGCTTCGTTTAACGCCGTTTGCAAAACTTTTGCATCAATCGCCGCGTCCGTCGTGATGAAGCTCAACATCGTCGCGTGCAATCCGCCGTGCGGCAACGCCGCCGGTCGCGCGCCGGTCGCGGACATTCCCGGCTGGATCATGCCCGCGCCTTTGCAAATGCCACCAATGCGAACCGTTTTTCCGCCGAGCTTGAATTCAATTGCGATCTGCTTCGACCGCGAATCGCTGGTCATGATCGCTTCCGCCGCGTGATCGGCATGTTCGGTGGTCGAACCGAGTTCAATCGCGGCTTCAATGATGCCCGCGCGGATATTATCCATCGGCATCGTCACGCCGATGCGACCAGTCGAACCGACCAACGCGGAACCGGCGGGAAAATTGAACGCGCGTTCCGTGAACGAAACCATTTCGCGCGCATCGGCCAAACCTTGTTTGCCTGTGCACGCGTTCGCGTTGCCAGAATTGACGACAACGACTTGCGCGCGGCCAAATTTCTTCACGCGCTCGACGCAAATTTTCACCGGCGCAGCGCAAACTTGATTCGTCGTGAACATGCCGGCAACCGTCGCGGGCGTTTCGGAAACAATCAACGCGAGGTCGCGTTTCTGGCCTTTGTTAGAACCTTTGCCGGTGCCGAGTTTTTTGATGTCGCAAAAAACGCCGCTGGCACGAAAGCCTTTCGGCGCGATGATGGAACCGGGAATTTCTTTGAACACTTTCATTTTGATTTTTATTGAACCACGAAAAACACGAAATGACACGAAAAACAAAACATCGAAACTGACTGGTGG
>JAMFSG010000280.1 GCA_026225155.1 Verrucomicrobiota bacterium | reverse complement strand
GTCGAGCACGACGGCGTCGAACGGCGTGGTCTGCAACGCCGCGAGCGCGTCGTTGCCGTTGAGGCAGACGTCCACCGCGAAACCTTCGGCCTGCAACGCCTTGCGGATGAACGAGGCGGTTTTCTTTTCGTCTTCTACGACCAGGACGCGCACGCGAATTTATTCTTTCGGTTCATCCATGCCATAGACAAGGATTTTGAATGTGCCGGGAATAATTTTCCCGCGCCGCTGGCCCGGCTCCGGCGTTTCAAATTTCGCCGCCGCGAGATAAATTTTGTGCGTCACCGGATCCAGCGCCATCGTCCGCGCGCTGCGTTCCGTTTTCAAAGTTTGCACGACCGTCAACGTGTCGCCGTCCTCGCGCGCAATTGTTGTCGTGCCGTCGCCGCAAGATGCGAAAGCGAATTTTGTTTTCGGATCAAACACGTTCGCATCCACGCCTTCGCCGATCGGCACGGTCGCCAGAACTTTTCCGCTTTCGCTGTCCAGCATCGCCATTAAGTGATTGTCGCAGCCGAGAAACAGCCGGTGATTTTTGCGGTCAATCGCCATGCCCGACGCGCTTTTGCCCGGCGCAATCGGCCAGTTCGTGACGACCTGATGCGATTCCGCGTCAATCACCGCGACTTCATTTTTGTCTTCAAGGTTGTCAAAAATGCGGCCGGCCTTGGGTTCAGCCTGCGCAAATTCTGGTTTCCCACCGAGCGGAATCGTCGCGACGACCGTGCCGGATTTTGCGTCAATCACCGTCGCCGACTGGCTACGGCCATTGAACGCATAAACTTCGTTCTGTTTCGACTCGAACAAAATGCAGTCGGGATTCGCACCCGTGTCCACTTTGGAAATCGTCTGCAAAGTTTGCGAATCCACGATGCTGACTTTCGCTTCCTTGCCATCGCTGACAAAAACGCGATTTAATTTCGGCGCGATGGCGATGCCGTGAACGCCCAGCGTGTTCGTGATCTCGCCGACGACTTGGTCTTTGTCCAAATCAATGACGACAACTTTCGTCGCGTGCGAGACATAAAGTTTTTCTGCCTTGGAATCCACCGCCAAATAATCCCAGCCACCGTCACCACCGATGGGAATTTCCTTGATGAAATGATACGGTTCATCCGCGCGACAAACCGCCGCCGCGAAACAAAGCAAAACCGGCCAGAGAATTTTTTTCATGGATGAGTGGACGTGGTTGAATTGGTTAAAAATTTAAGTTCACGATTAAACCACTTATAGATGAACGACGCGTGAAGACCAAATGACAATTTCGTCATTTAAGATTCAAAAAAAACGACTGGAAACGGGCTCGATTAAGGATTCAATTCGGCGTGGGCGTCGCAATAGCCGGCGTAACGCCAAAATGAATTATCCATTGCCAGCGTTTGTCCCAGCGGAATATGACCAAACCAGACTGAAAGTTCCCGGTCCGCCGTCGCCGGTTTTTCGCCTTTGACGGCCAGACAGTAAAGCGCGGAAACCAGACCCGTGCGATCCGCCCCTGCTTTGCAATGGATCAAAACCGGC
>JAMFSG010000022.1 GCA_026225155.1 Verrucomicrobiota bacterium | reverse complement strand
CGCATTTCCGCCAAGCCGCGCGTGACCAAAGCCGCTTTGGAATTATCGCCGAAACCGAGTCCGTCGCAAACGCCGGCGGCGATGGCGATGACATTTTTCAACGCGCCGCCAAACTCGACGCCATTCAAATCACCGCTCGCATAAACGCGAAACGTCGGGCGATGAAATAATTTTTGAACCGCACCCGCCGTGGCCGGATCTTCGCTTGCGGCGACAATCGCCGTCGGAATCCCGCGTGCAACTTCAAGCGCGAGCGTCGGGCCGGACAATGCCGCAAGTTTCGCTTGCGGCGCGATTTGCGAAAGAACGCCGCACATCGTCAATCCAGTTTCGTATTCGATGCCTTTGGTGACGCTGGCAATCGTGCCGGAAAAATTGGCGAGCGATTTGGAAATTTCACGAAACGCTTTTGACGGCACGGCGACGACGACCAATTCCGCATCGGCAATCGCGTGCGACAATTCTTTTTCAAATTTCAGTTCACGCGACAATTCAATTCCCGGCAAGTAACGCTCGTTGCGACCAGATTTTTCCAGATCAGCGAGATGATTCGCGTTGTGGCCCCAAAGCGTGACGGCATTTTTGCCGTCGCACAAAAGTTGCGCTAACGCCGTTCCCCATGCGCCCGCGCCGAGCACGGTGATTTTCATTCCGTGCCCTCCGTTTTTTTCTGGCCGAGCCGATTTTCCGTTCCCGCGATGAGCCGTTTGATGTTCGCTTTATGTTTCCAAATTGCCAGCACGCCGAGCGCGGTCGTGACGATGTTCAGAAATAAATTATGCGGCGCCATGATCCAAACCGTCGCGGGCAACGCGATCGCGGCGGCAATGGACCCGACGGAAACGTATTTCGTGATTACAACGGCCAAAATAAAAACGACGAATGCGACGAGTAATGCCCACGGCGCAAGCGCGAGAAAAACTCCGGCGGTCGTGGCGATGCCTTTGCCGCCTTTGAATTTCAACCAGCAGGTGTAATTGTGGCCGAGCACGGCGAAAATTCCGGCCAACAAAAAAAATTTCATTTGAACATTCGCAGGCTGATATTGAAAGTAGTCCAACGAACCGGAAAAGTGACGATGAAGCCAAACGTCAACTTGATTGAAAATCATCGGCGTCAGCCACGCAACGGCGGCATAACCTTTCGCCGCATCCATCAGCAGCACGAAAATTCCCGCCGGTTTGCCGAGCACGCGCATCGCGTTCGTCGCGCCGATGTTGCCGCTGCCGACGTTGCGGATATCAATGCCCTTCGCCTTCGCCACGAGAAAGCCGAACGGAATCGAGCCGAGCAGATACGCGGCGACCGCGACGACGATGTAAATCAAAACTGGCACGGCGATAATCTAACGGTTGAAGGTCGGATGTTGAAAGTTGAAAGTTGGGGGCGTGTCGCGCGAAGAACGCGAAGGTTGCAAAGTTTTTTAATGGACAATGATTTTTGAACAGCTCAGAGTCGAATTACAAAACAAGAATATGAAACCGGCATTCGTTGCAATTTTTTTAATATTAAGTTCCGTCACTTTGCTTGCTGGTGAAACAAACCAATGCGAAGCCGTCATGGTGGAAGGTATGAGCATATCATTTACCAACTCGCATAGTTCGATGACCGTAACCGCCGGAAAAGAATTTGAGCGAAAATATTCATGGGCCGGAGATTCACGAATTGTAATTATGCAGCCGCGGAAAAAGCGATGGTATGGAAGTCTCGGGATGTATAATCCGGGCGGTTTTATCAAAGGAGAATTGGAACAATGGAAAGAGCATGACGGCATAAAACGCTTTGTAGTTGAAGAAGGCCAACGACATTTCACAAACACAGACGAAGTAATTAAGTGGATTCATCAGGGAAGCGGAAAACCGGAAAATTTGGACTATATTTACAACGATTCTGGTTTGGTCGTCGGAGTGGATAAGCAGCCACGGTCGTTAGAAGAACGAGCAAATTCTGATTTTCCAGGAACCCTTGAAGTAGACGTTTGGCAAATTTACATCAATGGAAAAAAACCGACTAAACTTGAAGGATCGAAAAATCAAAGCATTTCTGTTTATTACCCGCCAACATACAACATGGAAACAGTAAATCCACCAAGCCAGCCAGTTGATAATTTTAATCAATAACCTTTTCTTCGCGTTCTTCGCGCGACATTTCTGATTTAAGTTTAAGTCCGTTGCTGGCAAACTTCGCGCATGGCAAAAGTCAAAGTCGCGGTTCTCGGCACCGGTTCGCTCGGGCAACATCACGTCCGCATTTATTCCGAATTGCACAAGGCCGGAGTCGTCGAACTCACCGGCGTTTTTGATGCGCACACCGAAGCCGCGCGCAAGATCGCTGAAAAAAATTCCACGCGCGTTTTCAATTCCATCGCCGAAGCCGCCGCCGCCAGCGACGCGCTGAACATCGTCACGCCGACCACGACGCATTTTGACATCGCGAAAGATTTGCTCGCGCAAGGCAAACACGTCCTCGTCGAAAAACCGATGACCGACAGTTCCGAGCAGGCCGCGCAACTCATCGAACTCGCGCAGCAAAAAAATTGCGTCTTGCAAGTCGGCCACGTCGAACGCTTCAATCCCGTTTTCAATTTTCTCCAGACCGTCGCGACCGAACCGCGTTTCATCGAGTGCATCCGCATTTCGCCGTTTCCCGCGCGCAGCACGGACATCGGCGTGGTGCTCGACCTGATGATCCACGATCTCGACATCGTGCTCGCGTTCGTGAAATCGCCCGTCACCAGCGTGGACGCCGTGGGCGTTCCGATTTTGAGCAAGAGCGAGGACATCGCCAACGTGCGCCTGCGCTTCGCCAACGGCTGCGTCGCCAACCTCGCCGCCAGCCGCGTCAGCCCCGAGCGCATGCGCAAGATCCGCGTCTTCAGCGGCCCGACGAATCCGTGCTACATCTCGCTCGATTACCGCGTGCAGGAAGGATTCATTTATCGCGTCGCCCGCGATGGCGAGGAAGAAAGTTCGCTGCTGAAAAAAGTTCTCGCCGCCAAACTCGGTTTCGGTAAAGACTCCGCCATCGTCAGCGAATTCGCCGGCAAAAAAATCGTGCGCGAACCCGTGCCGATCGCGAAAGACGAACCGCTCAAACTCGAACTGCAAAGCTTCGTCGAATGCGTCCGCGAAAAACAAACACCCGTCGTCAGCGGCGAATCCGCCAAACGCGCGCTGGACCTGGCGTTTGAGATCACCCGGCAGATTCAGCAGATAAAATAAAAAAAAGTTTTAACGCAAAGACGCAAAGGCGCGAAGCCATGAATCAAAAACAAGTCAATCACGCCCCTGTAAAGGTTATGTATGAACGAAATTAAATTCATACCAAACATTGCAAAGCTCCAATCCGATGTTTTGCCGCAAATCAAACATGGGTTTGGCCCATTGTTTTTCGCAACTTCCCTCGAAAAAGGAAAAGGTAACGTCGTTGATAACGGAAGCTTCACCTTTGTTTCCACGAAAACAAAACTCCTAATGGTTACTTGTTACCATGTGTGGAATGGGTTTTTAGCTGCTCGCAACAAAAATCCCGAACTCGAATTGTATGCTTGTTTTGATGATAAGCATGCCGTCCGCATTTGCACTAAAATAGACGGAACGCAAACCGAACCAATAGACCAAAACAAAAAAATGGATATTGCCGTTTTTGACATGGAGCCTTTCCAAGAATTCCTTGGGGAGCAAGACAAAAACTTTTTCTATCCTGTGACGAATCCCGTAAGCCAGTTCACACCAAATGATTTGGTTGGTATTATTGGCAGTCCCGGCAAACAAAGATTTGAAACGGAGAAAGGAACAGGTTTCGCCCGGCAACCTTACTTTGCTTATGTATT
>JAMFSG010000279.1 GCA_026225155.1 Verrucomicrobiota bacterium | reverse complement strand
CCGACATGATGTTCAACGAAACATCGTCAAACAATTCGCGCCCGCCAAAAGATTTTTGAATTCCGGAAACGTTAAGCATAATTATTTCAAACAGAGAAAACGGCTGTCATCACGACAACACCAAAACGGATTCAGGTGAAGTTTCAAAAGCAAAGATGTCCTGCTCGTGTCGTCGAATCAGAGCGAGCAATTCTTCACGCGTGCAATTGCCCAGGCACAGCCAGACGAATTTCGGCGGCGAACCGTAAAGCAGCGCGCGTTGGTAAAAATCCTTGTCCTTTGAAATGATCGTGAACCCGTTGTCTTTGGCGTAAGTCCAGATTTCTTCATCCGTCCGGCCTTTCAAGCCGAGTTCGCGAACGTGCTGGCTTTCGGCAAAAGGCGCGGCGATCAAGCGCGGCAGTTTGGGCGAAAGATTTTCATCGAACAGCAGCTTCATGCCGCCACCGTCAGACGACGTTCACGTTCCGCCGCAAAAGTGAGGCAGGCTTGGATGTCTTCGGCTTTCAGATCAGGAAAATCATCCAGAATTTCCGCCGCCGTCATGCCGCCGCCGAGATAATCCAGCACGTCGGCCACCGCGATGCGCGAGCCTTTGATGCAAGGCTTGCCACTGCGGATGCGCGGGTCAATCGTGATGCGGTCTCGATAAGACATCGTTTCAAGTTAAAGGCACGACCTCGTTAGTCAAGCAACCAATGTCCAACGGACACAGCCATTTCATTGAAGAAGTTTCACCCGCGCGAAGCGCGGCCAATAAAGCCGCGCGTCGTCCAACAACTTTGAAAATTCATACGAGTTCGCGGCGTAAGTCAGGATTAGTTCATCCGGCGATTGCGCCAACATCGGATGCGCCTTGGCGGCGTAACAGAAAATGCTCTTGTCCCAAGCCGCGTCCGGGCAGCGATAGATGACTTTTGCCGCGCTCCACGGCCCCCACGGATTGGGCGCGGTCCGCAAAATAATTTTTGGCGAAAGTCCGTTGTCCGTGACGATCAAAACGAATTGGTTCAACTTCGGCAGCCAGGAAACGGAATATTCGCTCGCCACCCGACCGCACAAATCAGCCGCATCAGCGACGTTGGTGCTCCAATCCGTTTGCGTCCGGAATTGCCACGCTGAAAAATCCGTCAGCGAATTTTCCGGCGCGCGCGCGAGCAGCATTTTCCGGTCGCGACCGCGAACATCGTGCGTCCCGAAAATATAAATAAATCCATTCGTCGCCAAAACGGCAGAACCGAAATTGCGACTTTCATTGGTGCCAAGTTCGAAAAAAGGAATTTTCGTCTGCGTGATTTTCCATTGCGGCGGCGGATCCAGCGGATTTGCAATTTCGCCGAGCCACAAACCGATCTGCCGAAAACTGAACGCGTCGTTTTTGGCGGCGGCGTGATCCAATTGCGGCAGGAACATAAATAATTTTCCGTCCGCCAGCGTCGCGTCAAAAATCCAGAACCAACCGTTGCCATCGGCGGGCGTGACGAGCGATTTCGGTTTGCCGTCTTCGGATTGGTTGTAAAAAAACTGCACGCTCGCGTTGGTCGGATTTTTTCCAGACTGCCACGCGGCGGAATTATGAATCATCGTTGCGTTTTGACGATGGCCCTCGCGCACGTCGCCGACAAACGTGTCGCTGAAAAGCCAGAGCGTGATTCCGTTCGGCAATGCGACCGTGAAATCACCGTCCGCGCCGATCCAGCCGTTCGTGCGCTGAAAAATTTGTTCGTAAGCTGGAATGCTTTCCGCGCGCCAATCCGCGGCGTGAACGGGTGAAGTAAAAACGAAAGGGAATAAAAAAATATTTAGATAAAATCCGGTCCATGCATGTCTTCCAATTTTTTTGGAAATTTTTGCTACGCTTAACATGGGTATTACATTCCTTCTTTTTGAGGAATATTTTTCAAAACATTTTCGGCGCGTTCCAATAGGAAACAAGTTGGCATCAACCTCCTTGCTTCATCTAAATATTTTTTACCGGCGGTCAAATCACCGCGTTTTGCTTCAGCAATGGAAATAAAACAAGCGTTTTGCGCCTTGTTTGATATTTCAACTTGCTCGTTCATCGCGGCTAAAAGCAATGGGATGGCCTGATCAAAATCGCCCAACTCTAGCAAGACAGTGCCGCGAGTTCCTTTAATTGCGGGATGCCAGCCGAGAATTGCCAATGTCTTTTGCGAAAAATCATCCGCTTCCGCGAGCAAGTCAGCGCGTCCACTCAAAGCGTCAACATACGCGATATTATTTTGAAAAAACGCCTGTGTTGTCAGTGGATTATTGGTTTGCGAAAGAAGTTTTAGAAAACATTCTCTGGCCTTTTCATATTCCCTTGCTTCAATCAAAAATATTCCATTGCAATTTTGAAGATTGATATTTTCAGGGTAAAGCTGGAGCCCTTTTTCAATCCACGCGATTGCTTCTACTGGCTGGCCTTTTCGCTGAAGTTCCAACGCCTCAATCAAAAACCAAGCGGCGTGATTATCATCCATCGCTTTCTGCTCTAAAAACCACGTTTTGCAGAGAGACAAACCATCTGACGGAATTTTGCCAGCAGAAGTGAGAATGGTTCGCGGCCATAAATTCACAATCAGTTTATAGATGTTGGTATAAAGGAAAATCTGCGCTAATGCCAGGCCGTGCATTAAATTGCCAAACCGCCAAAAATCTGTGGCTGGAAAAAGTAAGCAAATAAACAAAATTAAAAGCACGTTAACGAGCGGTCCTGCCAGGATGAAGCCGAATTGCTTGAGACGGAACCAGTCCTTGTCCTTGTGTGCCGCAAGGGTCACACCGCCCAATAAAATCGGCCTGAATTCGATTTCAATGCCAAACAGTTTCTTAGTAAAGATTGTTTTGCCAAAACCCATTACAATTTTCGAGACCTTAAAGCCTAGTAGTCGTGCGGCAAAAGCGTGGCCTAATTCGTGAGGAAGAATCGTCACCACCAAAAACAAGTAAAAGAAAAATAGGTTTAACAAATACCAGCCGATGCCTTCATTTGGCAAAAGCCAGCGATAAAAAATTCCTAAGCCACCAATGGCAAAAAAGGAAATAAAAACCCATTTTTGATAGGATAAATGAGCCTTTCCGTTGCAGTTTGGGCAAAGTGTCCGGATGCTTTTTCTAAATGCCTTGCGTTTCTCGAAAAAAGATTCGGAAATTTCTGTTTGAGCGCCGCAACGATCACATTTGGCTGACATAATCAGTCCAATTATTTTATTTCGGTTTCAATTGCGGGAATAAAATGACGTCGCGGATGCTTTCCTGGCCAAGCAACATCATGCACAGGCGGTCAATGCCGATGCCGATGCCGCCGGCGGGCGGCATGCCGTGTTCGAGCGCGATGAGAAAATCTTCGTCGAGCTTTTGCTGCTCGCCGCCGGCTTGATGTTCCAGCGTGGCGCGTTGCGCGATGGGATCGTTCTGCTCGGTGTAGCCGGGCGAAATTTCCTGGCCATTGATGCAGCACTCGAAGACCTCGACCGTCGTCGGATCCTCGGGCGAAAGCTTGGCGAGCGGCACGAGTTCTTTCGGCAAGTGCGTCACAAAAGTCGGCTGAATCAAAGTCGGCTCGATGAATTTGGAGAACACGGCATTCGTGACTTCAAAATCTTCAAACTCCTTACCGATTTCCGCGCCCATGTCATGCGCGCGTTGGCGGCGTTCGGCGGCAGAAATAGTAAACCAATCTGTGCTGGTTTTTTCTTTGACGAGATCATTATATTTCGCGCGCCGCCATTTTGGCGTGAGATCAATGATTCGTTCATCACTTAATCTTTTAAGCTCTACTTCAGCTTGTTCAACCATCGTCTTTCCAGCTTTTTCCAAGTAAATGGGGCGCGATGCTGAAGTGCTAGCTCTAGCGAATTCCTCTTTTAATATCAAATGTGCTTCACCCGCAACTATGTGCGCAGGTTTCGTTTCGAGCCCAATGGCTATTGTTTCTAATTTTTTAGCAACGCCGCTACCATCTCCCGCAAAGCCAAACATGGCTTTCTCAATATTGCTTCGAACTTCGCCAACGGGATTGTGTTTTATTACCAACGTTCCCAAAACTTTCTGCGCCACCGTCGTGATGAGCGACTCGACCGTTTCCATCATCGTCGCATAATCGCCGAACGCGCAGTAGGCTTCGAGCATCGTGAATTCGGGATTGTGCCGGCGCGAGAGACCTTCGTTGCGGAAGTTTTTCCCGATCTCAAACAGTTTATCAATGCCGCCGACGAGCAGTCGCTTGTGGTAAAGCTCCAGCGCGATGCGCAGATAAAATTCGCAGCCGAGCGCGTTGTGAAAGGTCTTGAACGGCTGCGCCGCCGCGCCGCCGGGAATCGCCTGCATCGCCGGCGTCTCGACTTCGACGTAGCCGCGCGCGTGAAAAAACTGGCGGATTTCGTGGACGATTTCGCTGCGTTGCAGAAAAATTTTCTTCACGTCGGGATTCGCAATCAAATCAAGGTAACGCTGGCGATAGCGGATTTCAGTGTCTTCGAGACCGTGCCATTTCGCGGGCGGCGGGCGCAGCGATTTGGCGAGGATGGTGAAGGATTCGATCTTGATGCTCGGCTCGTTGGTCTTGGTGCGAAAAAGCGTGCCGGTGACGCCGATGAAATCGCCAAGATCAAGGTGCGTGAAGGTGTGAAACAGATCGTCGCCT
>JAMFSG010000278.1 GCA_026225155.1 Verrucomicrobiota bacterium | reverse complement strand
AGATGACGGAAAATGCCGGCTGTTCCGCGTGTCTCGGCGGACCGGTAGATACTTTCGGACGCATCAATAAATCCGGCATCAATTGCATCAGCGCGACAAATCGTAATTTCCCTGGTCGCATGGGCGACAAGGAATCGAAAGTGTTTCTTGCTTCGCCCGCAACGGTGGCCGCGAGTGCGATCGCTGGAAAAATTGTTGATCCGCGCGAGTATTTGGCGAACTAAATGTCCACTCTCGTTCATCTTGGCCGCGAAAATCCGGATGAACGAGAGTTGCATTTAATTTCTGCACCCACTTTGGAATCACTTCCCGCTTTGTTTCAACTGGCCGGAAAGCATTTCGTGGCCTTTCTAGCAGTAGATGCTTCTGCGATTGGCACAAACGTTATCAGCAAGTTTGCGAAAGATTTGCTTCAATCTGGCTGCGTATATTTTTGTGCATGGGGAAGTGATTGCGAACGAGTTCACGATATTTTTGACGAAGAATGTTTTCAAACCGAGCCGGTCATAATGACCACTTGGCATAACAACGAATCTCTCAACGAAGCACTCTGGTTTTTCATTTCTTCAACATGGCCAGATGACGCTTATTCCGAAAACTGTAAAAGTAATCTGGCGATTGTTGTGGGCAATTCAAATTGGGAAATTCAAGTCCGAGAAAAATTGAGCAATCGAAAAATGCTAAAAGATGCAGTGTTGTGAGAAAACTGAACTGCTTTCTCATTTCTCACTTCGCCAATTCCGCTTCCAAAGTCGTCGGCAGATAAACGGTGAACGTCGTGCCTTCGCCGAGTTGCGTGTGGACTTGCAGCGCGCCGCTGCTTTCCTTGATGAGCCGGTGGACGATGTTGAGGCCGAGGCCGGTGCCTTGACGCGGACCTTTGGTCGTAAAATAAGGTTGGAAAATTTTCGGCAACACTTCCGGCGCGATCCCGCAACCGGTGTCGCGCACCCAGAGTTTCACGAGCGGTGCGGTGTTTTTGAAACCTTCGGCATTGATCAACCGGCTGTTAGAATTTTCCTGGATTTGAGTCAAGTCGAGCGGCGCGGTCAGCACTTCGCCGCCGATTTCAACGCGATGCGGTTGCGCGACGCATTGAAAAGCGTTGACCGTGAGGTTCAGCAAAATCTGGATCAAATCCGTGCCGTTGATGCTGATGAAAACATTGCGCGCGACCGGCGTGAGGCGAAATTCATTTTCCTGTAAACTCGGATGCACGCGCACGAGTTGTTCGAGATCGGCTAGCAATTGGTTCACGCCTGCCGCTTCGGTTTCATCGGTTTGTTCGCGCAAGAAACCAAGATAACGACGTGAAATATCAATGCAATTGCTGACCTGCCGTTCGATGATGCGCAGCCGTTCCTTGATGAATTCCAGATCTTCCACTTCGAGCCGCGACGTGCGGTTCAATTTTTTATTCAGCAACTGGACGAAACCGGAAATCACCGTGAGCGGGCCGTTGATGTCGTGGATGATGCTGGCGTAAATGTCGCCGCGCGTGCGGGCGATCTGTTCCTCGACGCGCTGGCTTTGAAGTTCACCAAGCAATTCGTGGACTTTTTCCGCGCTGCTGTGGATTTCCGTTTCCAGCATCCGGCGCTGCATCGCGCCATTGACGGCGGCGCGGATGGTTGAAATATCGAAAGGTTTGTTGATGTAATCGCACGCGCGCAATCGCAGCGCCTGGCGGATCGTGTCCGTCGTTTCGTAGGCGGTGATCATGATCGCCTCGGTTTCCGGCCGGACGAAACGCAAGCGTTCCAAAACTTCAATGCCGGACATTCCCGCCATGCGGATGTCCAGGATGGCCACGTCAATTTCGTGTTTTTGCGCCAGCTCAATTGCGCTCGGACCGTCCTCGGCCATGAGCAGATCGTAAGTATCTTTGAAGATCACCCGCAGCGACATCCGCGGTCCCTCCTCGTCATCCACGACGAGCAATGTCCCGCGCCGTTTCGGAAGCGGCGTCACCGCGATGAGCTCGGAAATAGCCGCATCAGCTTGGATGATGGGGTCAACGACGACTGACATTACCGAGCAACACTAGCGGAAACCGTTTCGTTCTCAAGCACAAACCAGTTGAATCCGCAATAATTCCAAAGCCTGTTGTGAGGTGACTTGTTTGAAAGTTTCACGCTCCCACGGATTCAACATTTTTTTCACTTCCACTTTTTCCGCCGACGCGAGCGCGATGAAAACGGTTCCCACTGGTTTTTCAATTGTGCCGCCACTTGGTCCGGCGATTCCCGTAACCGCGATCGCAAAATCCGAACCGAATTTTTCGCGCGCGCCAACCGCCATTTCGCGCGCGACCATTTCGCTCACCGCGCCGTGCGCCGAAAAATTTTCAGCGCGCACGTCGAGAAATTTTTCTTTCGCGGAATTGGCATAGCTTACCACGCCACCGAGAAAAACTTTCGATGCGCCGGGAACATTGGTGATCCGGTGCGCAATCAAACCGCCGGTGCAAGATTCCGCGAGTGCCAAAGTTTTTTTATGCACGGTCAAAAGTTTAACGACGACATTTTCAATCTCGTCATCATCAAAACCAAAAATGTTTGTGCCGATAATTTTTTGCACGACTGTTTCGCCATCGCGCACGATTTTTTCCGCATTTGCGCCGCTCGCGGTCAACCGCACGTCCACCGCACCGGGCCGCGCGCAATAGCCAATCTCCAATCCCAGTTTCACCAGCGGTTGCAAATCGGTTTCGACCATTTCCTGCACGCGCGATTCGCCGATGCCGGTCGAACGCAACGTGCGGCAGACAAAAATCTCATCCGCAAATTCGCGTTTCAACAGCGGCACGACCGAACTGTCAAACATCGGCCGCAATTCGCGCGGCGGTCCGGGCAACATCACGAGCCATTTTGGGGAAGCAGATGGCAGATGGAAGTTGGCAGATGGGGCATTTTGTTCCCCAACTCCCATCTCCCAACTTCCATCTCCAATTTTCATTGCCAGTCCGGGCGCGGTGCCGAATTGGTTTAGAAAAACCAGCGCGCCTTCGGGGACAAAAGTTTCGACAGAAGTTTTCGGCGGACGCGGACGATTTCGTTTTGCGAAAAAACTTTCGATATGCGCGAGCACGTCTTTGTTTTCGATCAGCTTTTTGCCGAGCAGCTCAGCGATGAGTTCGCGCGTGATGTCGTCGGAAGTCGGGCCGAGGCCGCCGGTGGTGATGATCAAATCCGCGCGGCTCAAAGCTTCGCGCACGGCCTGCTGGATTTCTTTTCCGACATCAGCCACGGCAACTTGCCGCGTGACGACGTGGCCAAGATCGGCAAGCCGACGGCAAAGCCATTGCTGATGCGTATTCAAAACGCGGCCCAGCATCAGCTCGCTGCCAGTGTTGATGATTTCGACGTTCACGAAGATTTGAATAAGGAAAAACGGAAATCAGGAAAAGAAATTTCCGACTGTGAATTTTGTCCGAGAAATTTTCATTTTCACTTCGGCGCGTCCGGCGGCGGCGTTTTGTTGGTATCGTTTGAATTGACTGAATTGGTCGCGGAAGAAATTTGATTCGTCGCCGTCTCCGCCGCCGGCGTTTTGAAAATGGTTCCGTGATAGATGAACGCCACCACCGTGCAGATGAAAATCAAAATGATGCCGACCACGAGCGAGCCGGGGAAATTTTTTGCCGGCGGCGCGGGCGCGTTTGGTGTCATCACGTGCGGAACCCGAGTCGTCGCCCGGCGATCGCTCGCGCGGATGCCGGTCAACACCAGTTTGGTATCGCTGGACATCGGCTGCGGCGCGACGATTTTTTGGAAGCAAGTCGGGCAGGTCATTTCCGAGTCGGCCTGCGACACGTCGCAACTGATGTGCTGGCCGCACACCGGACAGGCGTATTTGAATTCGCTCATGGCTTGGTGAAACATTCCACATTTGCGCGCCACCCGCAATGCGGCTTTCAAGACATTTTGATGCGACATCGCAAATCCTCCTGGTTCTCGTCCTTCGTCCTCGAAATTCAAAAACCGAGGACGAGGATAAGAACGAGCAGGATTTGAAACGTGTGAATCCGTAAAAAAATCTGGCAGTGTCCTGATTTGGTAGGGATGGGCGCGCTGCGCAGTCCGCGCCGGGTTGCGGCGCAACGAATGGGCAAGGCGTTTACGCAACCACGTCCGTTTCCGTCACCTGACGCTACGCGCGGTGTCTCCGTCTTGCAAATTAGGACATTACTAAAATCTTTGCGGCTTGGCGTCTTCGCGGCTTTGCGTTAAAAACAGGCGTGAGCACGAACAAAAAATCTCCCGTTTCCCGCAGCGGCCGCTTCGCCAGCGGACCCGCCGCCGATGTCGCCAAATTCACCGAATCCATTTCCTTCGACTGGCGGTTGTGGAAACACGACATCCTCGGCTCGCTCGCGCACGCGGCGATGTTGAAAAAAATCGGCGTGCTCACGAAGGCCGAAGAGATCGCCATCATCCGCGGCCTTGATCAGATCGGCAAAGAAATCGCCGCCGGAAAATTTTCGTGGAAGCCCGAACTCGAAGACGTGCACATGAACATCGAAGCGGAACTCACGAAACGCGTTCCCGCCGGCGCAAAATTGCATACCGCCCGTTCGCGCAACGACCAAGTTGCCCTCGATGTGCGGCTCTGGCTCCGCGATGAAATTACTTTGCTGCTCGGCGAAATCGCCAACTTGCAACGCGCGCTCGTCACGCTCGGCGAAAGAAATGCCGATGTCATCATTCCCGGCTACACGCATCTGCAACGCGCGCAACCCGTTTATCTCGCGCACCATTTGCTTGCCTACGTCGAGATGCTCGAACGCGATTGCGAACGTCTTTGGGATTGTCATTCCCGCGTGAACATCTGCCCGCTCGGCAGCGGCGCGATCGCCGGTTCAACGCTTCCGCTCGACCGCGCGCTCGTTGCGAAACTGCTCGATTTCGTGGACGCGAACGGCAAAGTTCAGCTCACACAAAATTCCATGGATGCCGTGAGCGATCGCGATTTCGCCGTCGAATTTTGCGCCGCCAGCGCGCTGCTTGCCGTGCATTTGTCGCGGCTTGCGGAGGACGTGATTCTATGGGCCGGCACGGAATTTAATTTCATCAAGATTGCCGACGCTTACACCACCGGCTCGTCGCTCATGCCGCAGAAAAAAAATCCCGACATCGCCGAACTCACGCGTGGCAAGACCGGTCGCGTTTTCGGGAATCTCATTTCTTTGCTCACGCTGCTGAAAGGTTTGCCGATGACTTACAACCGCGATTTGCAGGAAGACAAGGAACGCCTCTTCGACACCGCCGACACCGTGCGCGCCTCGGTGCGGCTCATGGCCGCGATGTTGTCAAACACGAAGATCAACCGCGAAAATTGCGCCGCCGCCGCGAGCGATCCGGCGTTGCTGGCGACCGACCTTGCGGATTATCTCGTGCGCAAAGGTATGGCGTTCCGCCCCGCGCATCACGTCGTCGGCGCAGTCGTGGCGCTGGCGGAAAAAACCGGCAAACCGCTGAACCAACTGACGCTCGCGGAACTGCAAGGTGTGGACAAAACCTTTGGCCGCGACGCGCTGGGCGTGTTCAATCTGAAAACGGCGATGGCAAAGCGAAATCTGACCGGCGCCCCGGGAACAAAGGAAGTCGCGAAACAACTGGCGCGCTGGCGGGAACAGCTTTCATGAAATGAAAACAATACTTCCAGTTTTAATTTTGATTCTGCTGACTGGCTGCCAGTCATATAAGATTAAGAATGGCAAATGGTCATTTGTGTCATGGAATGAAGGCAATGGCGGGACCGTAACGGAAGTGCAAGGAGCAGACCAAAACTCATTCGTGCCAATTAATGGAGTGTATGCTAAAGACAAGAACTACGTTTATTTGTGGAACAATGTTATCGAAGGAGCAGATCCAAATACTTTTGCGTATCTAGGAAAAGACTACGGGAAAGACCAACAGAAAGTTTTCTTTGGCGGAAAGGAACTAAAAGGAGCCGATCCGAACACCTTCCAAATTATCGAATACAGATGGAGCAAGGATAAAAATGATGCTTATTGTGGTAGCGAGCCATTAAAAGTCGTTGATGTTGCTTCGTTCAAAATACTTCACATCGGGATACTGAATGATTGGGCCAAGGATAAAAATGATTACTATTTCGATGCTAAAAAAATTGATTGTGACTATTCCACGGTAAAAATTTTGAACGGTTCTTATGCAATAGATAAAAACCGCGCCTATTTTGATGGCATTCCCATCGAAGGCGTAGATGTAAAAACATTTCAGGCAACAGATGGAGTCTCCGCAAAAGACCGTTACAGAGATTATTTATTAGAACGGCCCAAAACGAATTTTTACATTAACAGCACTCCGCTGAAATCTCCGCCTTAAAGCAATGCCGCAGCACGAAATGAATTGCGAGTTGAAACCCGAACTGGCGGCGCAAATTGAATTCTAAAAATTGATCAGTCCAAAAATGCCAACGGCGTAAAATGATCTGCTCCCGGCGCGTCAAAATCCAATGTCCTTTCAGGATACATTTTCATTTTGGTTGTTTTCCAGAGACTTCGTCTCTGGCTAATATCCAATGTCGCTCTGCGACAAAACTCGTGCCGAAGGCACAACCGGAAATTAGCCAGACACGCAGTGTCTGGTAGCGCGGCAAACGAAAACCCGTCCTGAAAGGACGGCGGAATCGAAACAATGAACGCCAAATCAAATTTATTTCCAACGTCCCTTCAGGACGAAATTTGCCGTGACGTTGACCAGAAACTGCGTGTCTGGCTAATTTCCGGCGTCGCTCCGCGACAAAACTTTGCCGGATAACTTTGTATGCCCTCCACGCATTTAAGCCTGCATTTTCACATCGTGTTCAGCACGAAAGACCGGCATCCGTTCATCGCGGATGACTGGCGTGGGCGTTTGCATGAATATCTTGGTGGTTTGGTTCGCGCGGCGGACGGAATTCCCGAAGCCGTCGGCGGCACGGCGGATCATGTTCATTTGCTCGTCGGTTTGCGCGCGACACACGCGCTGGCGACGTTTGTGCAAGACATAAAACAAACTTCGTCGCGTTGGGTTCACGAAACCATCGGCGTGAAAAATTTCGCGTGGCAACCGGGCTACGGTGCATTCACCGTGAGCGTTTCAAATTGCGACGTGGTCAAGGAATACATCGCGAACCAAGTTGAGCATCACCGGACGAAAACATTTCAGGAGGAATATGTGGCGTTTCTTCAAAAACACGGCGTCGAATATGATGAAAAATATTTATGGTGACGGCTTCCAGCGTCCTTTCAGGACTCAATTCGATTTTAACGTGTTCGAAACACTTCGTATCTGGCTAATATCCAACGTCCTTTCGGGACAATGATTTGATGGCAATAACCACGTTAAATGATCTGCTCAAGGCGACGTCGCGCTCGTTTTATCTGACGTTGCGCGTGCTGCCGGCGGCGGTGCGTCCGCAGATCGGCCTCGCGTATCTGCTCGCGCGCACGACGGACACGATCGCGGACACGGAAATTTTGCCGGTGAGTGAACGGTTGGATGCGCTGAAAAAATTGCGCGAACGGATTCTCGGCCAGAGTTCCGCGCCGTTGAATTTCGGCGAACTGGCGAAGCAACAAGGTTCGTCCGCCGAAAAATTGCTGCTGGAAAAAGTCGAGGCCAGTCTGGCCGTGTTGAAAGAATTTTCCGCCGCCGACCAAAAATTGATCCGCGATGTTTTGACGACCATCACGAGCGGGCAGGAATTGGATTTGCGGCGATTTGGTCGGTGGGGCGAGACTCCCGGCGAGCCGCCTTCGACATACGCGGTTCGCGAGGACGCTCGCCCCACCAATCAAATCATCGCGCTGGAAACAGCGGTTGAGTTGGATGATTACACCTATCGCGTCGCCGGTTGCGTGGGCGAATTTTGGACGAAGATCTGCCGCGCACACTTGTTTCCTAATGCGCGGCTGGATGAGAAACAATTGATCGCGGATGGCATTCGTTTCGGCAAAGGTTTGCAGCTCGTGAACATTTTGCGCGACCTGCCGGTGGATCTGAAAAACGGCCGTTGCTATCTGCCGACGCAACGATTGGATGAGGCGAAATTGTTTCCCGAAGTTTTGCTTTTGCCAATCAACGAGGAAAAGTTTCTCAAGCTTTACCGCGAATATCTAGACAAGGCGGAAACGCATCTGCGCGCCGGCTGGCGTTACACGAACACGCTGCCGTTCGGACAATTCCGCGCGCGGCTCGCCTGCGCATGGCCGATTTTGATCGGCGTGCGGACGATCAAAAAACTGCGTGCGGCGAGCGTCATCGAATTGCGACAACGCGTGAAAGTTTCGCGCGGCGAAGTGCGGAACATTATTTTCATTTCCCTGCTGGCCAGTCCTTTCCCGTTTCTATGGCGGAAATTATGCCCTTCCGCTGCAAAAGCAGTTGCGTCCGGCGGCGATTTGGCGTAAGAAATTGTTATGCAAAGTCTAAAATTTCCCGCGATGATTTGCGTTTGTGCGCTGGTCTTTACCGCCAGCGTTCGCGCCGACGACAATGCCGCGCAAGCGGCGGCGCGCGCCGCGGTGCTGGCACAATTGGCTCAAATAGATGCCGCCACGCCGACGCCAGCGCCGGCACCGGCTCCCATTATTTCTGCGCCCGTCATCAAACCGCAACCTGCGCCGGTGCAAACGCTCGTCGTGACTGAACCCGTTGTTTCGCAGCCCCCGACCGTTGCCGTCATTACCGCCGATGATAATGCCGCGCAAGCCAGAGCCCGCGCGATGCTGGCAAAAGAACAGGTGATCGTGACGCAATCCACCGCGCGGACGACCAGCTTTCTGCCGGTGAACGCGCCCGCCTTGCCGATTTCCGGCAGCAAAGAAACGCGGTTGCAGGCGCTCAACGAGCAATACAAGTCTGGCCAGATTTCGCCGCAAGACTATTTCAACCAGCGCGAAGCGATTTTGAACGGAAACTGAAAATCATTTTTTTGAAACCGCCCGCTGGAATTTTTCCGGCGGGATTTTTGTTTTTCAAAATCATCCTCGTCCTCATCGTCATTCTCGTCTTTGGAAAAATGGTTTGAGGATGAGCATGACGATGAGGACGAGGATGATTTTCGAAACGTTTTTCCCGACCTTGAGTTTTTGCGGTCAAACCTTAAACTGGACTGTCATGCACGATTTTCATTACGTCGGTAACAAATTATTTTGCGAAGAAGTTGCGGTCGAATCGCTCGTCCAAAAATTTGGCACGCCGCTTTACGTTTATTCCCAAAATACAATTACGGATCATTTTCAAAAATTGGATGTCGCGCTCGCGCCGTTGGATCATTTGATCTGTTTTGCGATGAAGGCGAACTCGAATCTTTCGGTCATGCGCGTGCTGGCAAAACTCGGCAGCGGTTTCGATGTCGTCAGCGCGGGCGAATTGCAGCGCGTCAGCGCGGCGGGCGGCGATCCGAAGAAATGCGTTTT